>CAYWSC010000247.1:0-3488 GCA_964460695.1 Hadarchaeota archaeon (SeqCode) | reverse complement strand
AGATCTGGATGGCGACGGTAACCTAGAGGTCATCGTGACTGGCGACGATGCCACGGTCTACTGCCTGGATGGGTCAAGCGGCGAGGTTCTCTGGCAGTCAAGCCACACCGAGGGGAACAGTCCGGCTCTGGTTCACTCGGCTCCCTGCCTCGCAGACCTAGATGGCGACGGGATACTTGAGATAGTAACTGGCTGCGCGGCCAACTGTCTGCTGATATTCAACCCGGACGGATCGCTGAGGGCTCGGAGGGAGTTCGAGACCCCGGGGTTCAACTCGTCGCCTGCGTGTGCAGACATAAACGGCGATGGGTCGCCTGAGATAGTTGCGTGCTCCGACAACGGAGTCGTCTACGTGACGGATAGAGACGGGGACACTCTGTGGAGCAAGATCATAGGGGTGCAGCTCAGGTCGTCTCCCGTCTTGGCGGATCTGAATGGCGACGGCAAGATGGAGATCTTCGTCGTCGTCACGCAGCGTGAGGGCGGCCCGTCGAGCCTGGTCTGCCTCAGCACCGAGGGGGACGTCCTGTGGCAGAGAGAGATAAAGGGGAAGGGAGCTCCGACCCCCACTCCCGTGGACCTTGACCACGACGGGGGGCTGGAGATTGTCGCCTTCACCGCTCCTGGAAGACTTTCCGTCATCAAGGAGAGCGGAGAAGAGGCTAGGTCAATCGGGTCCAAGGGCGACGCCCAGACCGGCTGCGCAATAGGGGACCTCGACCTGGGCGCTGACCTAGAGGTCGTCTATACGACGACAGACGGATGCGTCGTGTGCATAGATACTGATATGGATGCCACAGTCGGGGAGGTGCTGAGCCGCGGCGCTAGGGCAGACAACATGAACACAGGGGCCTACAGGACGGTTCTCCAGCTCGTAGAATACCTGCGCAAACAGGCCAGAACGTTGGATAGGATAGGGGCTGACCCAAGTGTGGCCCTGAGGAAGCTGGAGTCCATCGAGAAGCAGCAGGGAACCAGGGATATCCGCCCCGACCTGGAGAGACTCGACAAGGAGATCATGAGGATCAGGGCGGAGGCTACACGCAAGAGCCGCAGATCGGAGAGGATCAAGAGGGCAAAGGAGAAGTTGAAGGTCTTCTCGTCTCTGGATCTGGATGGAGCCTCCAGACTTTCCTTGGCGATCTCTAGGATAGAGAGAATGATGGCGGACGGAGCAGATCCCGACCGGGAGCTCGATGCGGTGGACGAGCTGATAGACGAGCTGGAGGAGAAGAGCAGGGACAAGCTTAGAGAGGTGAATACCAAGCGGCTAAGCTTCCTTGTCGGCCAGTTCCTTGAGAAGTTTCCAGACCCGAGCGAGGACGACATAGAAGAGTTCATCAAGTATCTGGAGTCCGAGGGGCTGCCCTTCCTCCCATACGAGATAAAGAGGGCGGTTGAGAAGAGGAGGCATGAGAGGAAGTTCAGCAGCCTCAGGGAGGCAGGCCGACTGGACTACATGTCCGAGGAGGAGAAGGTGATAACCATCGGCAGCAGCCTCTCGGAGGCAATAATCCGTGACCTTATTCAGAGCGTCGGAGTCTCCGCCGCTGAGGTCCAGAAGCGACTGGACGAGCTACAGGCTGACTACTCCAATGTCCCAAGGCTTGTCGTAACAGAGGAGGGCAAGGTTCTGACCGACGAGCTTCGCAGCGCCCTGAAGGCGATGAGCCCCGAGAAGGCGGTCTCGGCGGCTGTATCGCTGTTCTGTCTGTACGTAACCAAGCTGTTCGACTACTTCCAAGAGGTGACCGACTTCGAAACCGCGTACTCGAGGGTTAAGGCGAACCTGGAGCATCTCTCAAGGACATTCGGAGCCGAGGAGATCGTCTCCCAGTTCCAGGAGAGGGCCTGTCACGGCATATTCGCCGAGGAAGTGAGGGTCAAGAGGATACTCGAGCTCTAGACGGAGGGGCCTGGACAAATAATTCAAAAGGAAGGGATTCGTCCGTCCAAAGCAGAGGTCATGCTGGAAGGACAGGTGCGATGATTCATGGATGCGTGGTCCTTCGTCGGCAGATCAGTGCTATGCATAGCCCTCCTCGCCTGGGCGCTGTGGTCAGACCTCTCGAAGAGAGAGGTCGAGAATTGGCTGCCCATCTCCCTAGTGGTTGGTGGAATCGGATTCGCAGCTGCCGACGCAGCTGTATCCGAGAGCATCATCCCGCTGGTGTTGTGCGGACTCTCCGGCCTCTTCGGCTTTGCCATTGCCCTCGCAATCTTCTACTCGGGTTCGATGGGGGGCGCAGATTGCAAGGTCTTCATAGGCATCTCGACCGTGTTTCCACTTACCTTGGACTCGCCGCTTCCACTGCTCTCCAGCATCAATCCATTCGTCTCGAGTGGTGCGAGGATCCTTCCAATGTTCTCCCTCTCCTGGCTCGTCAACTCGCTGATCATCTCGATGGCCGTCCCAATAGGACTCGCCGTGAAGAACTTCTCGGACTATCTAAGGGGCAGGATCCCGAACGCCTCCATCCGCTCTATCCCAGCATTCTTCGTTGGGTACAGAGCAAAGGTGCGCTCTCTCAGGCCAAGCTTCGTCATACCCATGGAGAGGTTTGAGGATACCGGCGACGGGTTCAGGAGGGTGCTCAGGTACACGCGGAGGATACTCGAGGAAGAGGAGGAGGAGAGGCTGATATCGGAGGTGAAGAGGCGCCTGGGGGACGAGGACGAGGTGTGGGCCTTTCCCTACGTTCCGTTCATGGCCCCCATGTTCATTGCCTTCCTCGTAACCCTTTTCTTTGGAGACATCGTCGTCTCTATCGCGATGTCTCTCTAGGGAACTACCACTCGCCCCTAGACGTGAACGCCGGAAGCGCGTCGCGGCGGACGAGGTTTGGCCTTCACTGGACGTTCCGCCTGTTACGCCTGGAAACCAACCAGATCATTAGAACTGCTGGGGGAAGTGCGGCCATCGGCACGGCTGGAACCGACGGTGGCTCTTGACCACCCCCACCCTGAACGTTGACGGCGACTAGGAAGCTCTGCGTGTCCTCGGCGCCCAACTGGTCCGTGACCTTGACGACGACTGGGTTGCTGCCGGTCTGGTCTGGCGAGGGCAGCCATGTTATCAGGCCTGTCGAGGGGTTGATTGTCATTCCGTCAGGCGATGTTTCGAGGCTGAAGACGAGAGGGTCGCCATCGGGATCGGTAGCATCCACGTCATAATGGTAGGTCGTCCCAACGACGCCGCTGGTCACTGGCGTCGTTGTTATGATCGGCTTGTTGTCGGGCACCCACTTCACGCTGTGGGTTTGAACAAACTGATCCCTGGCCCAGCCGTAGATTACTGGGCCGCGCCCAGTATCCTCTGACTCATTGATGTAGACAGCTCCGCTCGATCCGGCCCCCGGCATGGGGATCATCCAATCCTCGGGCAGCGGCAGTCTACGGTATCCGTGGGTGGAATCCCATACCCATGCGAAGGAGTGTGAAAAGGCATGATCGACGCAGATCCAACAACAAGTGTGCCGTCGTCCGAT
>CAYWSC010000246.1:0-3496 GCA_964460695.1 Hadarchaeota archaeon (SeqCode) | reverse complement strand
CGCCAGTTCTCGCCCCTCAGCATTCTATCTCTGATGCTGGTTCCCCAGTAGTTCCTCCTATCGAATACCTTGTGCTCCCTGACCTCGTAGCCAGCCTTCTCGAAGAGAGCCTTTACGAGGGGATTATGGGTGTAGACCCTGTCGAACCTCGGGCAGTAGTTCTCGACCTGGGAGACGTAGACGGCGTGGTAGTTCGGGGGCAGTGTGTCCGGCACGGCGAGGATGGTCACCTTCGAGAGCGGTATCCCGCTTTCCTCCAGGGCCGCCCTCAGCATCTCGATCCTCTCGCCGGCGGTGAAGGGATTTTCAAGTGAAAAGGACTTCAGGGCGCTGCCGACGACTATGACGAGGTGGTCGACCTCTCCGAGTATGCTCTGGATGCTCAAGATGTGGCCGTTGTGGACCGGCTGGAATCGCCCGATATAGAGACCGGTTGTCAATGTAGCTCTCCCTTTCCAATGGCTATGGGGTCGCCCTCCCTTCCACCCACCGTCTTGGATGCGTTTCCCATGTTAACGCTGATCTCAACGGTATCCTGGCTCCCTACGAGCGCCACTAGGCTTCCCGGTCGAACGTCTGAGAAGCACCTGCCTACGGTGCACGGAAAAGTCTTTCCCCCTATCCTGACAACCACATTCTCCCCGGGAGGCCAGAGGAGCTTTGCTGGAATGTTGGTGACCACGTTCCCGAACCTGTCGATGTAGATGATTCCTCCCCTCACCTCGTCGCCCACCTTCTCAACGGCTGGGTAGTCAAGAGTCTCGATCCTGTCGAGCGGCGAACCGAGCCTCGCCGGGTCTTCGCCCCGGTCGAGGAGAGCGGCGACGGGGGCAAAGACGTCTCGGCCGTGGAAGGTCTGGGAGATTTTCCGCCCGGTGAGCGCCTCGACCTTGGAGAGGTCTATTGCGAAGATGCGTCTGGGCGGCGCCTTTGTAAGGGGAAGGGTGAAGACGCCGTTGTCCGGCCCTACGAAGAACATCTTCTCGCACTCGACGATTAGTCCCTTTCTCTCGCTCCCCACGCCGGGATCCACGACACACACGTTGACCGCTCCCTCGGGGAGAAGGTCCATGCAGCTCATCATGACGAAGCTTGCCTTCCTCACGTCGAAGCTCGGGATCGTGTTGGAGAGATCCAGTATCCTGGCGGACGGATTCATTGAAAGTATGGCCGCCTTCATCTGGGCCACGTAGTGTTCCTCAAGATCGCTGGTAAGGGTTATCAAGTCATTCACCTCAATAGACGCTCTTTAAGCACGTCGCGTTCGTGGAGCAAGCCAGAAGAGCCTCCGTTCTTCTCCCAGCGGGCACCCCTGACGATCGCCGAGGGCACCGCCTCCGCTGCCTCCCCCATAACCAGGTTGGCAGCGCTGCAGATCATGTCTGCCGTTGCAACGAGAGTCGTCTGGAGAGGCCTTCCGAAAAGGTCCTTCGAGCCCGCGAGAGATACGACAGGCGACAGCCCATAGACACCCACCGCGACGCCTATTGCGCCTCTGCGAAACGGCCTTCCCTCGGAATCCGAGATCAGAACGGGCACCTCAATCCCCGTATGCCTCCTTATAGAATCAGAGATTCTCTGTGCAGACGCATCTGGATCCCGCGGGAGGGTGGAGACGTATCCGGCGGGCGTATTCGAGGCGTCGACGCCGGCGTTGGCACATACAGCTCCCTGCCTCGTCTCGGCGAGAATGAATCCCGGGTAGACGCCTAGGATCCTAGACGACTCGTCCATGATGATCTGGACAACCCTCGCGTCCTTGCCTGCAATAGATGCTAACTCTCTTGCCAGACCGGACGGCTTAACCTCCTCTAGGCAGACAAGTCGTCCCTCGCTCCTAGACACGATGCTCTGGGCGACTACGACGACGTCTCCCTCTATGATGCTCTCCCCCATGTCCTCCACGGATTGAACTATCATGGAGCCTATGTCGTCACCCGTATGGACGATGGGCATGTTGAGGATTGGTATGACCCTGACGCCCTCCATGTTCAACAAGTTGGAGGGACCCCAACCCCTAAAGAAATCTGTTACCCATCGGTTCGCTCGGATTGGCGTGTGGTGAAGTCGGCTGGCGGACTGCGGTTGCAGGCATCCAAACATATTTTATTCAAGGCCCCAGCTGGCCGTCGAGGAACTTGAAGCGGACTCCGATCCGAGGATCAATCTCCCGCATCCCGGCCTACGTTCCTGGAAAGTCCCACCACGACGTCGGCAGGGCTATTGTAAAGCTCTCCTCGAACGAGAACCCCTACGGCCCGCCGCCGAGGGCCGTAGAAGCGGTGAGGAAGGCTGCTTCGGAGATGCACAGATACCCAGATGCCCAGGCGAGGGAGCTGAGAACCCGTCTTTCGGAGTATCTGGACGTTCCCTACGAGTGTGTATCCGTCTCGGGCGGGTCGGACGACATCCTCTCCAACATCGCCAAGCTGTATCTAGGGGAGGGGGACAACCTAGTGACACATAGCGGATTCATGACCTACCTGACAATCTCCCTCTCCATGGGTGCGGAGCGACGGCTGGTTCCGGATGCCGCCGAGCCGAAGATAAACACCGATGGCTTGCTGGAAGCCTGTGACGGGAGAACGAAGATCCTCCTCGTCTGTACCCCGAACAACCCGACCGGCGCCATTCTCAGCCGAGGACAGACCCTCCAGCTCCTCGACAAGGCGGGAGAGATAGGCATCGTCGTCTTCGACGAGGCCTACAGCGAGTTCTCCGAGGAGTACTGGTCGCCGATCCACGAGATCCTCGAAAGAGATCTCGACGCCGTGGTGACGCGCACCTTCTCCAAGGCCTTCGGCCTAGCCGGCCTGCGCGTCGGCTACTCAGTCGCGCCGAGGAGGATTACCAAGCACCTCGAACTGGTCCGAATGCCCTTCAGCGTCAGCTCCCTGGCCCAGGCCGCTGCCATCGCAGCGCTGGACGACAGGGCCATAGTGGAAGATAGGATACGGAGGATAAGGGAGAGCCGGCAACTGATAGCCCGGGAGCTGGAGAGGCTGGGCCTCAAGGTGATACCGTCGCAGGCAAACTTCGTGATGGTGGATGTCGGAGCCATAGGGATGGACGCCGCGTCTTTCTCGTCCCTCCTACTAGAGAGGGGGATAGCGGTCAGGGACCTCTCAACCTTCGGTTATCCGAGGCACGTGAGGATAACCGTTGGAACCGAGGATCAGAACAGGCTGCTACTGGAGGCCGTCGGCGAGGTCATCTCGCCCCACGAAGCTTGAGAGATCTGACTGAACCGGCTTCCTCTCGACCTTCAAAGGATCGATCCTCCTCAACTCAAAGCCGTACTCTCTGAGCATCCTCCTCGCGTTGGCCGAGATGGACGGGCATAGGAGTATGCCCCGCACCTCGGCGTCCGTCTTCTTTCTCAGTGAGTCGACATACCTCTTGAGCTGGATCACGTCCTGGGGAGAAGCCTTAGACCTCTTCACTTCCACTGCGACGGGCCGACCACACGAGTCAACCCCGCTGATGTCTATGCTTC
>CAYWSC010000245.1:0-3504 GCA_964460695.1 Hadarchaeota archaeon (SeqCode) | reverse complement strand
TCAGCCAAATGTGCGGGTAGTACGTACCTCGCGGTAGAGGCGCCTCCTCACCATGACGACCCATAGCGTCACCCCGGCCACCAAGGCCACGCCCGTTACCCAGAACCACTCAACTAGATAGACCCACATTAGGGCCCGATTCTTTACCTTTATAGTCTTGGCATTGAGCTCTTCCCAGGCGGCGGCGATCTCTTGGAAGGCCTCCTCCGCTGAGTCGTAGTCATCCATCCTGAAGTAGTCCTCCGCTTTCTTCTCCTCCTCGTCTATCGTCTCCATCTCGCTGTACAGCTGGGCCGTCTTCCCCCCAAACTTGTCAACGAACTCTAGTAGACCGACGAACAGCGACTCCTTCGAGCGGTGGCCGTTTATCTCCTCTCTCAATCGGTGAACCCTGTAGAGGTCCTCTGGCACGGGTTTCCCAGCTCCGAGGTAGACCAGATATACGAGGAAATCCTGGTACCACTGCCATTCGCGAACCATCCTGTCCGTGGTTCCTGCGCTGTAGAAAACCTGCGTGTCGCCCAGCACGAGTCCCTTGCCGGCCTTCCGCATTGCCAGCCAAGGAATATGCGTGTTGGGGCCAACCGCCTCGGCGATCTGCTCGGATCCAAGCTTCGGCTTCACCTTGTTGAAAAGTTCTAGAAGTCCTGGACGCCAGGGCAGCCTTGACAGGGGGTGATCCTGGTCAAAGAAGTGGGGCTTGAACGACCCGGCGTGGTAGGGAGTGTATCCGCCTAGACACTCGTAGGGAAGGATCTCGTCGAGGAGCGTATCCCCCCAAGAGGTATAGGCTCCTTCTCCGCCTCCGCCCCAAGACGCGTCTCCTCCCCACATCTCGAGAGGCCTTCCATCCTCTTCCACGAACCTGACAAACCAGTCCATCCACTTCGGATCGAATCTGATCGACGAAGACCCGAGGGCCCCGCATGGAGCCTCGTAGAGGATCACCATGTCCCTGTGGTCAAGCAGATCCTGATAGTTCCTAGGCATGTAGAGCCTCAGTATCCGGTTGACCATTTCTGGCCTCTGCCCCAGCCAGGTAATCGCATAGAGGCTGGGCATGGGAACGGGCAGAACCTCGATTGCCGGGTCGGCTGCGATCACCGTATGGCTCGACTGCCCTTGGAGAATCATCCTAGAGATGTACAAGACATCCACGATTTTGGGATTACCGGAATGCTCTGCGGCGTTCCGCGGAGCCGCCTGGCAGGGGACCACCAGCAGGGCCAACAGGACAGCAAAGATGGCTAAGACAGGGAGCTTCACACCCGTCGCGTCCGTCTCCTTGCTCTAATTGTTTTTCCTTGCTCCACTTACCTCTCAACCCAGCTATACCGGCAACCTCTCGGCGGCCGCCCCGCAGGATTTCGAAGCTAGAAAAGAAGCGGGCCCGTGGGGACTTGAACCCCAGACCTATCCCCGAAGAATCGATCTTCAATGGGTTAAGAGCCCATCGCTGTTGGCTCTCGACGAGCTACCAGACTAAGCTACGGGCCCGAACAGGGTAGCGCCCCGAAAACCTTATATATCTTTTCGGGCTTCATCCTGCCCCTTCCAGCCTAGCAGGACCTCCAGCGCCTCTCTCTCTGCAAAGTGAAGCTTGCCCGGAATAACGAGGCAGTGGGGGGGCGGAGGGAACTCTACCCTCAAGAGCCGGCCAAGCGTCCCTGCCCTAACCACCTGGTCTTCCAGGGACAGCCTGGCAAGGCCTATTCCCAGCATCTGATCAGAGACCACTCCGCGCCCCTGAAGCTCCTCTGCCTGAAGCAGGAGCCGCACAGCCTCCGCTATGGTCATCGCCCTTCCCGCCTGGTCATCGACGTCGAGGAGGAAGAGGGTGTGCAACCCCCTGGCAAGGTTCTGCTCCAAGACGTCGTACGGCTGAACCGACGGGAGAAACGAGATGGTGCCTACTCTTCCGAAGCGCGTTGACTGTAGGCAGCTCTCTCCAATCGCGGCCGACAGGATCGAGGAGGCGTGGACCACCTTGGTGCAGAACCCCCTCCTCGCGGCCTCCATCCTCAGCGAAACGTGCGTGGTCGAGATGAGCGGGTCGCCCGGAACGAGAAGGGCGACGTCTCCGTGTGGAAGTTTCTCCAGAATAGCTCTTCCATCCTCCACCTCAGACCTGTCGAGCAACCTCAGGCTACGCCGAAAGATCCTCTCCATCGCTTCGATGCGGTGGGAGGGGGTAGGGCTTGTGTACGTCTCAAGGAAAGCCTCTCGGCATTTCGAGACTGCCTCAATAGCCCCTATGGGGATGTCATTTAAATTGAGTCCGAGACCTACGAGGATCAGCGACCCCAAACCAACATCTCACCCCTACGCTCGCTAGAAATATCTATCCGGTGAAGGCCTTGGCCTACCGATATCTCGAACACACCTCGGACATAGGAGTCGAGGTTGTCGCATCGACGTGCGAGCAGGCCTTCGCGGAGGCCGGAGTCGCCCTGTTCGGCATTATGACCGATCTGGCGGGCTTTAGGCCCGTGGAGGAGGTTCCCATTCAGGCCGAGGGGTTCGATCCCAAGTCTCTACTCTACTCCTGGCTCGAGGAGATGCTCTACATCTTCGACACCACATCGACCGTTCTAGTGAAGATCGAGGTGAAGCAGCTCACCCTCGGGGACCGTCACTCCGTCCAGGCCGTAGGATTCGGACAGAAGTTCGATCCGCAGCGCCACGAGTCTCGAACCGGCGTTAAGGCGATAACCTATCACAAGATGGACTTCGAGACCAGCGAGGACAAGTGCGTGCTCCGATACTTCGTCGACATCTAGCTCTGGCAGCCACCTATTCCTCGAACGGTGGAAGCTTGGGGAGCTTTCCGGGGTTGGACGCCCTCTGCCTGATCAGGTATGCCTCAAGCCATCCCCTGTTCTTGTCAGGAGCCATTGTACTCCGAATGACCTTCTCGTGGTCTAGGCCCTCTATCCTGTCGTTGGCAGCCCTCAGGGCATCCATACAGTTCTTGAGAGCCTGTTCGACAGGGATACGCTCGGGGTTTATGTCTATGCCGAAATAGCCCGTGTATCCATACATCTTCAACACATACAGAGCGGCCTCTGTCTGTTCAGGCGAGATGACCCCGACGTCTAGATCCTGGTCGTAGTTTCCGAGTGGCTGGCTGTTCCAATGGGTGTGGAGCAACTTGCCGTATTCCATGACGAGGCTGAGAGCGTACGGAAGATCTTCATAGCCCATTAGGACATGACCCACCTCCGGGTTTAGTCCCACCATGCAATGCCCCTCCTCAAGGAGCTTTCTGTTCTCTTCCGACTTGAGCATGCCCTCGACCTTCTGTGCCGCAAGGATTCCCTCTGCTGTTGTGCCGTACAGTATCCTGCCTCGAGGCTCGTATGGCTTCGGCTCTATGGCAACCCGCACGCCTGGAACCGCGTCCATAGCCTGAGCTAGCCCTGACGCAAACCTGTCACGCGCCGCCATCAAGTCCACTCCGAATGCATTCTCGTATCCGTCGATGCCAGGCCAGACGATGGCGAA
>CAYWSC010000244.1:0-3527 GCA_964460695.1 Hadarchaeota archaeon (SeqCode) | reverse complement strand
GTTAGTGCCCGCCACTGAAGCCCTTCGAGCCTTGCCGCCAGCCTCATCAGTTCCCTGGATCGATCGGGCTTGTATCCCTGCCTCAATGACTCCCTGAAGCTGACCTTGGCGGCGCCTGCCAGCGTCCTATTGGATTGGGCGTATGCCTCTGAGAGGGAGAGAAGCCCCAGCACGAAGTTGGAGGGCTCGAAGGTGCACTCGTTGGCCATGCGGGCGGACCTCTCGGCCTTCTCGTAGTCAGAGGACTGTATGAAGGCGTACGACGAGTCCTCGAACGCGCCCTTCGATCTGTTGAAGTCTTCCTGGAAGTAGTAGAGTATTCCTGCCTTCCAAAAGGCATCTCCGGCGAGGATCCACCTCTTCTCCCTCTCAAGTGACGAGCCTTGCTTCTCCAGATCCTCTGGCCCGCCCTCCGTCGATAGGACGGTGAGGAGGTCGTCCAGCAGGAAGCTGGTATCGGTCTCCTCGCCGACAGACTTGATCTCCGCCAGGGTCTCCTTTGCCCCTTCAAGGCTTCTCCTATCCCCAGTTCTCAGCCACCGGAGTGCGTCCGAGAGAAGCCTGTAGAACTTCCTGTTAGAGCTGTGGAGCGGGTCGTATATCGACTCGAACGAGTTCAAGCTGTCCTGTGCCTGCTTGAGGTCCCTCGCCACGATGGAGCAGATTCCTTGGAACAGGACATTGACGGCGTAGCTTTGGAAGTCGAAGACGGAGAGGTCGGACCTTGCCAGCTCCCGGTGGATCCTGGCGGCCGTCCGGTACGTCTGGGCGTATATGGCGAGGGTTTTCGTCACATCCAGAAGCCCGGGCTGATCCATCTGCTCCACGAGCTTGCGCGCCAAGAAGTTCTGGCCGGAGAGGCGGTACGCCTTGGCTAGGGATACCGCTATCGACGGGCTCGAAGCGAAATATTGCGGATTTGACGAGATTGCATGGCCGAACTTCTTGACAAGTTCGTCGGACGCCTCTTTGTACGTCGCCTCTGCTGCCGCGTCGTCCCCCATATATCGCTGCGCGTCGCCGATCGAGACTAGGAGCTCCCCCTTGCTCTCAGGGTTTGACTCGATGAGCCTCTGCAGGACAGATATGTACTTCTCGTAGTACGTCCTGGACTTCCCATCCTGGCCTGCGTACCTGTAGTCCCTCGCGGCCTGGTAGAGGTAGCGTGCCGCCAAGGTCAGGTTACCCGAGACAACATAGCTGTTTCCAGCAGAGGAGTATAGCTTCGCCGCTTCAAGATAGGCCTTGGAGGCTGTCGCGTTCCCAGCAAGCCTGTACAGGAAGCCCGCCTGATCGTACAGGTCGGCCGATGTGGTAGAGTTCTCCTCCTTGATCTCCTCGGCCGCGCGGAGGTAGTTCCACGCCGCCTTCTGGTTGAGTGCGAGAAAACCCTCTTCGTCTCCCAAGACATAGAGAACCTCTGCCGCCGCGGAGAGGTTCCAGGCGGCCTCCTCGAAGTTTCCCCTCGCCGCCGAAGACGCTGCCGCATCCCTAAGTGTGGATGCGAGCTCTCTCAGTCTCTTTTCCACGACCCCGTGGATGCGGGCGACCTCGTCGGTGTCGTTTAGGTATCTTGAGAGGTAGAGCGCGTTCTCAAAGTCGGATCGAATCGCAGAGTAGGTGGTGTAGTTCCATCTTGGATACTTTTCGATTCTGCTGGCGTACGATTCTTCGGCGAGACGGAGCGCGGAGAGGGTCTTGCTTTTTTCCCCCGAGCTTGAGTAGAAGGTGGCCGCACTCGTATAGTAGGCCGCGGCATACCCGAACAGTCCCATATCCTGGGCCAGGTCTCCCACCTCCTTCATCTTGTCGCCTGACAGATCGTTTCGGCGGAGAACGCGGGTGTAGAGGGGAAGATAGTATGCGTCAAGCACGTCGAAAACGGAGGAGTCGTTGCTCTTCCTAGCGCTCGAAATGAGCTCGGCAACCGCATCGCCGTGCTCGATCCTGGCAGCCTCAAACCTGTTCCTGTCAACCCCGAAGAATGCGAGGCATGCGCTGTAGAGAGCAGCAACCCTGGTACTGAGGTTCTCGGCGTGGGAAGCAGCCAGCTGGTACGATTCTCCAGCCTTCAGCTTGGCCTCCCTGTACTCTTGGGAATGACCAGTGGCGTTGTAGAAGGCCGCCGACCTAGCGTACGAGTTCCCGGCGAACCAATACTCACCCTGGTCCAGGAGGTCTTGTGCTGCCAAGGAGTAGCATTCGGCTGCCTTGGCCGCATTCTCCCTGTAGAGGTCCTGGGAGCCTATCGCCGCGTAGAAGCTGGCCGCCCTCTCGTAGTTGACGGCTGCAGCCGAGTTGTTTCCGATCCGGTGGTACGCCTCGGCGGCGAGGGCGTAGTTCTGGGCAGCGGCGGCGTAGTTCCCCGACATGGCGCTTTGGCGCGCCATCTCCTCATAATCCCTCGGTGAGGCTGCAAGGCAAGCAGAGAGCACCAAGAGGAGAAGGCCCAAGAAGGACAGGCGGTGTCTCATCGCAAAGCCTTGTCTAGTCGGTTCAGGCTGATAAAACTCTTACCCGGTGAAGCGGCCCAGGCAGTGCTCAACAATTATAAGTGCCGTGGGTAGTGCGGCTGAAGCGAGGCGAACTGAGTGATCAAGATCTCGGTGCTGACCGACGAGGTCTACCAGCCCATCGGACGGGCCTTAGACTTCATAGAGACATACATGGCCCCGGTGCGCCATGTGGAGCTTAGAGGCGTATCGGTTGACGAAGGGGAGAAGAAGGGTATAGCAGATCTGGACAGGCCGCATCTGGCCAAGGTGAAGGAAATCCTGGAGGAGAGGGGATTTGGAGTATCCTCCGTCTCCTCCGGATTCGGTAAGTACAAGAGGACGTCCTGGGAAGACGGGGAGGAGTGGAAGCTCCAGCAGGCGTTGCTGGAGCGCGCCCTAGAGGCCTCCACCCTCCTTGGGGCGCCCTACACACGATGCTTCGGCTTCAGACGGGTCGAGGGCGTGTCGCTAGAGAACTGTCTTGAAACGATCGCCGAGAGGCTCGGGTGGGCAGCCGACCTGGCTCAGGAGCATGATGTCGTGTTGGCCCTGGAGACCGAGGGAGGACTCTACGCCGACACCGCAGAAAACACGAGGAGGATCCTCGATGCCGTGAACTCTAGGTACCTGAGGGTCAACTACGATGTTGGAAACAGCTTCGCTGTCGGGGACAGGGTCTGGCCGGATGGCTTTCATCTGCTCAAGGACTACATGGTCTTCATGCACGTTAAGAGTATGAGGACGCCTCTTGGCAAGAAGATCGACTACCTAAACATCTTCAGGGAGCTAAAGAGAATGGAGTTCGACGGCTTCCTCTCGAATGAGCACCACACTAGGGGAGGGGCCCCAGCCGCCCTCGAACTCCACCAGGACATACTGAGGCTGTTTGACAGAATCTACTAGGAAGACTCGATCTAGAAGAGGATGGAGTTTAGATACCTCGCCCCGTCCCTGAATCCACCTTCCTTGTCGAAGAAACGATCCTCATGCTCTATGCTCAGGACGAAGTCATAGCCGACGTCCTTGAGAGCA
>CAYWSC010000243.1:0-3547 GCA_964460695.1 Hadarchaeota archaeon (SeqCode) | reverse complement strand
GACCTCTCCCTGGGACTTTGGAATCCACGTCGAGGATGCGTACCGCGAGGCGATCCTGAAAGCCTTTGCGGAGATCCGACCGGGTAGGACGTTCTGGTACTTCCTCCACATCCGGCCTGATGGAAGGGGCTTCGGATCCAGCCTGGTTCTAAGGAGGCGTGGCACAGCGCTGGTGAGCATCTGCTCCGTGGCAAGGGACTATCTACGGCAGGCCATGGAGACAGATAGATCGGACGATGAATACGTGTCCTCCACTGCTGACTGCCTCCTCACCGAGGATGGAAACGGGGGACGACTGGCCGAGCTGTTCCACAATGGGGCACCAATTGTCTTCCACACCCACTGGCAGAGCCTTTTCTGCGACGGGAGGGAGACAGGCCTTGAGGTGCTAGAGAGGGTTTGCCAACGGATGGAGGACAACTGGCGGGGACAGTACCGTTGGATGAGTTGCAGCCAGTTCGCAGAGCGAATCGCAGCCTCGGCTCGGAACACCAAGCAGCGCTCGTCATCACAGGGCTCTGGCCCCTGAGGACACAGCAATCCCTCCAGGTCTTGTTCTCTTTCGCCACGGATTTCGCCGCGAAAAATCCAAGAAGTGAAAGAGGAGTGATGCGTGGACGTAAAACGGCCAGAACGAGCCAGCCTTCAAGGAGCCTGGGATGTAGGCCATGAAAGACATTTGAATACTCGGCTCGACGGACCTCAGAGTTCCCTGCGCGGGATCGAGGCGGGTTCGATGAAGGACGAGAGGCCTAACGTCATATTTGTCTTCGGAGACCAGTGGAGGGCTCAGGCAACCGGATATGCCGGAGACCCCAACGTGCATACCCCCAACCTTGACGCCCTCGCCAGGGAGAGCCTTGTCTTCAAGAACGCCGTCTCCGGCTGTCCCGTCTGCAGCCCAGCCAGGGCCAGCATCATGACGGGCCGATACCCCCTGACCCACGGCGTCTTCCTAAACGACGTCTACCTCAAGCCCAGATCTCCCTCCATCGCCCACGTGTATCGCGAGGCAGGGTACGACACGGCCTACATCGGAAAGTGGCACCTCGACGGGCACGGAAGGTCAAGCTTCATACCGCCGGAGAGAAGGCAGGGCTTCCGGTACTGGCGGGCCATGGAGTGCACCCACGACTACAACAACTCGTACTACTATGCAGACGAGCCCGTCAAGCTGAGATGGGAGGGCTACGACGCCTTCGCCCAGACGAGGGAGGCCATACGTTACATGAGGCATGCCCGCCGCCGGGGCCCTTTCCTCCTATTCCTCTCATGGGGCCCGCCGCACAGCCCTTACGACACCGCGCCCAAGGAGTACCAGGAGCTGTACGACCCCGACGACATCGTTCTCAGACCCAACGTCCCCGAGGCGTGCCAAGATCAGGCTAGGAGGGACCTGGCAGGCTACTACGCCCATATCAGCGCCCTAGACGCGTGTGTAGGTGAGCTTGTGGAAGCTCTGGAGGACCTAGGCATCGTGGACGACACCCTCCTCGTCTTCACCTCGGACCACGGCGATATGCATGGTTCCCAGGGGCAGTGGCGCAAGCAGTCCCCTTGGGACGAGTCGATCCTCATCCCGCTTGTGATGAGGTATCCAGCCGTCCTTAGACGCGGAGAGACCGACCTTCCAATAAACACGCCCGACCTGGTGCCGACCATTCTAGGGCTAACAGGTCTCGAGGTGCCGTCGACCGTGGAGGGGAGGGACTACTCCGCGCACCTTGTAGAGGGAAGGGAGACTGGCGACATCGCTGCCCTGATAGCGTGTTACACTCCCTTCGCAGAATGGTGGAGAGACAGGGGCGGGAGGGAGTACCGCGGTGTGCGAACGCAGCGCTACACCTACGTCAGATCACTGGACGGCCCCTGGCTGCTATACGACAACATCTCAGACCCGTACCAGATGAACAACCTCTCTCAAGACCCCTCCTACGCAGAGGTCGCCCAGCTCCTAGACGACGAGCTGTCAAGGCTGCTCAGACAGACGAAAGACCGGTTCGAGCCGGCACAGACGCTGCTGGACAGATACGGGCTGGTGACCGACGAGAGGGGGGCCGTGCCCTACACGCCGTAGCAACGCTTCGCAGCGAATACACTCAAATCACCAGGGTCTGGTTACCAGTTCTTCTAGAAAGGCCGGCTATCCCTCGCAGCCTTGACGACCCTGTCGACCAGACCGCCTTCCCTGCAGGGTTGTCCGGAGTCTGCTCCCTGGAGGGCGGCTGGTAGACACCAGAGCATCATGTCCTGGTAGTAGTCGTGCCCGAAGGTCCTCTCCCCGGTGTCCCTGTCGCCCCGAATGATGTTAGGCATGTCCCATGTATATCGATGCCTGCAGACGATGTTGTACCAGATCTTCTTCGCGAGCCGCATCCCCAGAGCCCTATGCCCGTTGTAGATGTAGGTCATGGCGAGCATCAGTCCCTCTGGTGGGAAGTAGCTGTACGTCCCGTATCCGCCGACCCGGGCGGGTGAGCCGTCGGGCATGGCGTAGTTAGTCGCACCGGTTCTGCTCAGCCTCATGTTGTATTCGGCAATTCTCTCCAAAACCTTCTGCACCCTGTTCTTGGGCAGGGCGGAGGGGAGGCCGTGGTGGTCCGTGATCCACTGGCCGTCCAGCTGGTATGCGAAGAGAAGGTCAGACCTGTTTTTGCCGTTCGGTTCGACGAAGTTCCTGTAGTAGCTTCCAGTCCACAGGTGTTTCTCCAGGGCGTCCAAGGCCTTCTCGGCTAGCTCGCTGCACATCGACGCGAACTCCTCATCACCCACGATCCGGGCAAACCTCTCGCCTATCCTCAGCTCGGCGATCCTCAGTGGCCCGAGATGACAGGTGACCCCGAACCAACCGGGCTCTCCGGCCTCGAACCACTCGGTCGGGACTGAGGAGCTCTCGCCGACATCCATGTCGGGCATCGAGACTACCCGCTCTCCTTCATTCAGGTCATCCCTCTTGCAGAGGCCAATGCTCCACTGGATGCTCTTCTTCAGAGCCGGGTAGAACTCCGTGACGAATTCTTCCTCGCCGTGGCAGAGGTAGTAGCGATCTACCATGGTGGCGAGGGATATCCCGTTGGTGGCGAACTGGTATCCCTTCGTCGGGCTCGAAAAGTCGACCGGGGGCGTGCCTCCAGTACAGCCGCCGAAGATCCATGGGGGAGCGCCGTCTTCGAACTGGTACCCCTTGTAGCCCCTCAGTGTGGAGAGGGCTAGTTTTGGGAAGAAGTATACGATGGGGGCGTTGCCGTAGAAGGAGCAAGGTATGCACTCTATCTGTGGGCAGCACCTGGGACACTCATTCATGCCGAAGAGGCCGTCCTCCTCTTTCACCCAGCCGGGCAGCGGTTTAGCAGCCTGAGCCCACATGCCGTCCTCGGTGATCAGGTGGAGAACGTTGACGAGGGACTCGCGCAGCCATACCGGGATGCTCTTCTCAGAATAGATCACCTGCTGCCAGTCGATAATCCTCTTGAGAATCCAATCGAGTCTTCGGGCCAGCGTGTCTGCGGCTTGGAAGCTGTCGTCGAACCGCGCCGCGTACATGTGG
>CAYWSC010000242.1:0-3550 GCA_964460695.1 Hadarchaeota archaeon (SeqCode) | reverse complement strand
GCAGCCCAATCTCAGCCTCGCCGGCGCTCCAGCCGTAGCGCTGGAGGTCGAGGAGAAGGGGAGATACGTCGAGGCAGCCACTCCTCAGCAGGCAAGGGTCTTCGTGGTTCCTAGGAGGTCTCCGCGCGGCCAGGTTATCAGGCGAGTCGTGGCGAGGAAGCTGGTTGCCAGGCGGCTCCTCGAGGCCAGGGCGCAGGGAGTGGTCGTGATGGGTGGACGGGCATATTTTCTCGGACCCATCTCGATCCAAGGAGGCAGGCCGGTCGCAGAACTCTTGGACAGGGATGGGGGCCTAGTAGGAAGCCTCGAGTTTCTCGGAAGAGAAGAGGGGATATACAGGGCTCTAGTCCATCTCCGGGGAGAGGACAAGCCATACGAGCTCCTCGTGGCACCCGGCCATCCGAATTCAACCCGGCTCTTCATCGAAGTAAACACCAGCAGGCCGGCAAATCTGACCGCCGCGATAGAGGCGATAAGGGCCTCTTACCGCGGCTAGGAACAACCTTCTTCTTCTGGAAAAATCCTTAAACCGGCCCCGCCAGCGAGGCCGCAGCTGGCGATTGGATGGAGAGACCTAGGATAGGGATCGTCGACTGCAGGTCGGGCAACCTAAGGTCGGTCTCCAAGGCAGTGGCCCACGAAGGAGGGGAGCCAGAGATACTGTCAGGGGTGGACGAGGACTGGTCCGGCCTGATTCTCCCCGGCGTGGGTGCCTTCGGACATGTCATGAGGAACATAGAGCCGATCAGGAGGGAGCTCGTCGACTACATAGAGTCGGGCAAGCCGTATCTGGGTATATGCCTAGGGCTTCAGATACTCTTCGAGTCCAGCGAGGAGGATCCCGAGCCCGGCCTCGGCATATTCAAGGGGAGGGTCACCCGGGTCGAGGCAAGGAAGGTCCCGCACATCGGCTGGAACTCGCTGGATATCCTAAGGGATTCCCGCATTCTGGCCGGCGTCAGGCCTGGAGAGTACTTCTACTTCGTCCACTCTTATGCCGCTCGCCCCGCTGATGACGAGGTCCTCGTCGCTACCTGCAACTACGACGGCGACGTACTAGCCAGCGTGGTAGAGAGGCAGAACGTCGCAGCTTGCCAGTTCCACCCGGAGAAGAGCGGAAGGGCCGGTCTCAGGGTCATTAGGAACTTCGTCGAAATCTCAAGGGGGATGACACGATGACCCTGGCCAAGAGGATCATACCGTGTCTGGACTGCGACCTGGCCGTACCCCAGGGCAGGGTGATAAAGGGCATCAAGTTCAAGCAGCACGTCTACGCGGGGGACCCTGCGGAGAGGGCGAGAATCTACGACGAGCAGGGGGCAGACGAGATCGTGTTCCTCGACGTAACGGCGTCCCACGAGCGGAGAGAAACCATGGTTAGCGTCGTCGAGAGGACGACCGACGAGGTCTTCATTCCGGTGACTGTCGGGGGCGGGATAAGGAGGGTGGAGGACTTCGTCAAGATGCTGAGGGCGGGTGCCGACAAGTGCTCCACAACTACGTATGCCCTCAAAAACCCCGACCTCATAACGAAGGCCGCCGAGGTGGTTGGGTCTCAGGCCGTCGTCGTCTCCATCGATGCCCAGAGACACCCCGCCGGATCTGACGCCGAGGGCAAGACTGTGATCGATACACCCTGGGGACCCTCTTGGTACGAGTGCTACGCCTACGGCGGAAGGGAGCCGACGGGCGTCGACGCCATAGCCTGGGCAGTAGAGGTTGAAGAGAGGGGGGCCGGCGAGATACTGCTGAACAGCATCGAGATGGACGGAACCAAGGAGGGCTACGACTGGGCCCTGACGAAGGCGATATCCGATAGGGTCAGCATACCTGTCATAGCCTCCGGCGGATGCGGCCGGCCCGAGCACTTTCTGGAAGCCTTCCAGAAGGGAAACGCCGATGCGGCCCTGGCGGCCAGCATCTTCCACTTCGATATCTACACGGTCAGGCAGGTCAAGGAGTTTCTAAGAGAGAGGGGAGTGCCGGTCAGGCTCTAGGCTTCAAACCGTGCGTATGAACTCGTCGAACAGGAAGTTTGCGTCGAGCGGGCCGGGCGTGGCCTCTGGGTGAAACTGGGTTGTCATGATCCTGTAGTCCTGGTGAAGGAGGCCCTCGACGCTCCCGTCGTTGAGGTTCGTCATGGTCACATATAGCCCGGTGTTCTCAAGGCTCTCAGGATCCACGGCAAAGCCATGGTTCTGGGTCGTGATGTACACCTTGTCCCTCTCCAGGTCCTTCACCGGATGGTTCCCACCTCTGTGACCGAACTTCAGCTTGTAGGTTCTGCCGCCCAGGGCCAGGGCGGTTAGCAGGTGGCCCAGACATATGTTTAGCATTGGAATGTCGGGCGCGAGGTCTCTGATCACCTTCTGGGGCTCGGTCACGCGGACTGGGTCTCCCGGCCCGTTGCTCACCATTATGAAGTCCGGCTCGAAGTCGGCAACCTGCTCGGTCGAGAAGTCGTAGGGAACAACAATCACGTCGACGCCCCTCTCGGCGACCTTCCTCGCAATGCTCCTCTTCATCCCGCAGTCGATCAGCACGCATCGCTTGGAGCCCGTCAGCTCGCGCACATCTCTGACGCGCCTGGCATCCCGCGCCCTTATGAAGATGGGCTCCTTCGTCGAGACGAGGTGGACGAAGTCGAACTCGGATATAGAGGGCCTGCTTATAGCCTCCTGGAGGAGCTCGTCCTCGTCGATCTTCTTGTCCGAGACTTCCAAGGCGGCGTTTATGACCCCTCTGGACCTTATCTTTATCGTGATCTCCCTGGTGTCGACCTGCTCCATTCCCGGGACGCCGTTTTTCTCTAGAAACTGGTGGATCGTCATGGCCGCGTCTCTGTGGCTCGGATTCTTGCACGCCTCCCTTACGACGAAGCCGCTGGGCTGGATGCGGTCCGATTCAAATCTCTCCGGATGTTTCTCCGGATCCGCGACGCCGTAGTTTCCAATCAGCGGGTACGTCATCATCAAGATCTGTCCCGCGAAGCTGGGGTCTGTTAGCGCCTCCTCATAGCCCGTCATGACGGTGTCGAAAACCAGCTCCCCCGCCGTCCTCCCCGGAGAGCCGAAGCCCGTGCCGTGGTAGATGGATCCGTCGGCGAGGGCAAGAACTGCCCTTAGCCTAGCCATTCAGGATATCGGCGCGGCGGAGAAGTTTATTTGTCTTTTCTGCTCGGGGCTACCTTGCTATCCCCACGGGTCCGATCGGGGGAGGTGGATCTCAGAGAGCGACTCGACGGTCGCAGAGGCGAAGAATGGTTTTGGCCTTCCTCTTGCCAACCCCCTCGACGCTGGATATCTCCGACTCCGTCGCACTCAGCACGCCTCTTATGGATCCGAAGCGGCGTAGCAGCCTGAGAGATAGAACGGGTCCTATTCCGGGGAAGGAGGAAAGGATGTTCGCAATCGCCTCCTCGTCGCTTTTCGCCGCCCTCGTACGTACGCCTCTCGGAGTCCTTCCAGGCCGCAGGGTCCTTCGCGCGATGAGATGAATGACGAGGGCGGATGTCTGCGTGTTGGGCGTCTGGATCACGGAGATGGCCCTG
>CAYWSC010000241.1:0-3572 GCA_964460695.1 Hadarchaeota archaeon (SeqCode) | reverse complement strand
TCCCTGACCCGCCTAGGGGACCCAAAGGGAAGGGTCGAGCTGACAGATATGCTCCCGACGAGCATGAGTTTCCTCCCCGACCTCGTCTTCATGGATGCTAGCTCCGCAAGCCTCTCTCCGCCTCCGACTGGAATCCCTGAAGACCGTCAATGCCACACTCCAGCAGGTCTTCCAGGATGGGCATTATGTTTCCGTCGGAGTGCCAGATGATTCTTACTCCGTGTTCCTTGAGAGGCTGAATGGATCTCTCCAGGTAGGGAAAGTAGATCTCTCGGAGAAGCCGAACAGGTACCATTGGACCCTTGTTGTAGCATATGTCCTCGCCGAAGTAGAGGAATCTAGGCAGATCATTATCAGCTATTGCCCGTGCGATCGCCTTGTTTCTCATCATCTCCTCCTCCGCAGATAGGGCGAAGAGATGTCTCATCTCATCAGGATACCTCATCAGCGCCAACAGGTAGGGACGAAAGCCGAACTTCGAGTACCACATGAAGCGGCACGCCCTAGCGAAGAAGGGCATCCAGAGCATTCCCCGCATCTCCCTCTGTCCCTTGATCATCATCTCGAGGAAGTCCTGGTAGACAGCCTTGGAGTCGAAGCCCTTCCTCACCTCGCTTGGCGAGGGGAGCTGCTCGACGTAGTCAACCACGTCGGAGACTGTGAAACGCTCGCAAGGCTCCTTTTTCGAAAAGTTGGCGGGGCCCGACGAGGATGTACACTCCTCAGGTCTCTTCGGAAGGACGAGTTGTATTACGGGGTCGACCCCGAGCCGCCGGTACGCCTCTATCGCTATGGCCCGGGGGTTGCTCCAGAACGGCCCCAGACCCGCAACCTTCTCCAGAAAGGTTGCCTTGCATATAAAGCCGCCCGCTATGGGAACCCTATCGTTGTCCTGGAACCGGAGCTCTCGCAGACTCCGCTCCACCCCCTCCCCTTTGAACAAGTCGCCCATGTATCTCGGGCCAACTCGACCGGTTTTCTGAAAAAGCTCTTCCCTGCAGGACGACTCTCGGTTATGCCACAGCGACGGCAATCATCCGACGAATATCAAAAGTTTTAAGAATGGATGCGGTCACGGACTGCGACCCTGTCTAGAGGAGTGATCAGATGGCTGGATGGCCATCACTCGTGGCAACCACCAAGCTTTCAGAGCGGTCGTTAGTATCTGGGCGAGGAAACCCAGCTTCTGCTCTGCCAAGTGAGAACTATCCCGCGGCATTTCTTCTTCCGCAAAGCGCACGCTATCCGTCCCACCCCGGAGGGGGGAAACGTACGCGGACCCTCTGACGCCAGAGGATCCGGCACAATAGTCCAGGTGTGTCCCATGAACTACCTGAAAGCACTGAAGACGCTACTCCGAAAAGAGGAGTTCGAGAAGGTCAGTAGAATAGACAACGCGCAGGTTCACCAATTTCTCTACGAGTCGATAAAGCTCTGCCAGCCGAGAGAGGTCTTCGTCTGCTCAGACACGCCCGACGAGATCGCCTACATCAAGAACATGGCCATCGTCTCGGGTGAGGAGTCCGCCGCCCTCCTCACGCCTGGACATACGTTTCACTTCGACGGTCCGAAGGATCAGGCGCGGGACAGGGAGGTGACGAAGTTCCTGGTTCCCCCTGGGGATCACCTCAGCCCTGCCCTCCGTCAGGTCGAAAGAGAAAAGGGCCTAAGTGAGGTCCTCTCCCTTCTAAAGGGAATCATGAGGGACAGGACGATGATCGTCCGCTTCCTCTCCCTGGGTCCCGTCAACTCCGAGTTCACCATACCCTGCATGGAGTGCACGGACTCCTGGTATGTTGCCCACTCGGTTGACCTCCTCTATCGCGAGGGCTACCACTACTTCTTGGATCCGCCAGGCGACGTAGAGGTGTTCAAGACTCTTCACTCAAGCGGCAGGCTAGACGAGAACATGGTTTCGATAGACGCGGACAAGAAGAGGATATACATAGACTACGTCACCAACACCGTCTACAGCGTCAACACCCAGTACGCCGGGAACTCCATAGGATTCAAGAAGCTGGCCCTCCGCCTGGCGATCAGGAAGGCCCACAGAGAGGGCTGGCTTGCCGAACACTTCATGATAATGGGTGTCCATGGACCCGGTGGAAGAAAGACCTATTTTGCAGGGGGCTTTCCATCGGCCTGTGGGAAGACCTCGACGGCGATGCTTCCGGGAGAGACCATTCTGGCAGACGACATCGCCTACGTCAGGGAGATAGACGGAGAATGCCGCGCCGTCAACGTCGAGAAGGGGATCTTCGGAATCTTGAAGAACGTAAACCCGGAGAACGACCCCCTCATATACCAAGTCCTCACCTCGCCTGGCGAGATCATATTCACAAACGTCCTCGTGAAGGACGCCAAGGTCTGGTGGGAGGGGATGGGATGCGAGCTGCCCAAGGAGGGCAGGAACTACACGGGTCGGTGGTACGAGGGCAAGCTCGACGAGAACGGCGAGAGGATACCACCTTCCAGTAGAAATGCCCGGTACACCGTTTCCCTCAAGGCCCTTCCCAACTGCGACGAGGCGCTGGAGGATCCCAGGGGGGTCAAACTCTCGGGGATAATGTTTGGCGGAAGGGACTACAGGGCATACGTTCCCGTGCAGCAGGCCTTCAACTGGAGGCACGGCATCGTAGCCTACGGCGCAGCCCTTGAGACCGAGACCACCTTTGCCCTCGTCCACAAGGAGGGGGTCTACGAGATAAACGTGATGAGTCTACAGGACTTCGTCTCCATCCCTCTCGGCGACTACATAAGGGACTACATCGCCTTCGAGAAGAAGCTCAGATCGGTGCCCGCCATCTTCGGAATGAACTACTTCCTGAGAGATCTGACCACGGGGGAGTACCTCAACGGGAGACAGGACAAGCACGTCTGGGTCAAGTGGATGGAGAGAAGGGTTCACGGAGAGGTCGGGGCTAGAAAGACGCCGACCGGGCTGATCCCGATCTACGACGACCTGAAGCCCCTCTTCGAAGAGGTTCTGGGGAAGAGCTACACGGAGCAGGATTACAGATCCCAGTTCACCATCAGGGTTAGGGAGAATCTCCGCAAGCTCGAGCGTGTGGAGAAATTCTGGAGGACGATGGTTGACGACACGCCCAGCGAGCTCTTCGAGATCCTGCACGAACAGAAACGACGACTCGTCGAGGCCGCGAAGAGGCATGGAGACTATATACCCCCTGACCTCTTCGACCTTGAATCCTAGCCTCGTCACGCAGGCAGTCGGGAGACAACGAGTTTTGGTTGGAAGGTCTCCCCTCGAAGCGCTGGAGCATCATCACCCGTCTGGAGGCTCAACGATGAACGTAGCCACCCTTTCCTCGCTCTCCTCGAACCCTATTCGAACGGCCTTTGCCCTGATCCTCGTGGCCCCGACAGGCAGACGCAACGGTTGTGTGTAGAGGAGCCAGCGCGGCTTTGCCTCGTCGTCGAGGCGGTATCCTATCGAGGCCCCCTGCGTCGCACAGTATATCTGGACAAGGATGGGTCCCTTGAATCTCCCGCCCTTTGGTGCTGGTTCGAGGCCCGGGTTGTCCCGACATATCGGAATGAATAGCGGCGGGGCC
>CAYWSC010000240.1:0-3597 GCA_964460695.1 Hadarchaeota archaeon (SeqCode) | reverse complement strand
GGCGGTGATGTACCGGGACCTGGCAGTGGGATGTTACGGCGCGCGGACCTTTCTGACGGCGGCGGTGTACGCCGTAGCCGACTCCATGCTGCAGAACAACCATACGCTGAAGCTACAGGCAGCAGCCTTCATAGAGGGAAATCTTTCTCGGTACCTAGAGCCGAGGATGGCGCAGGTTCTCCTCTCCGTCCTGGAGGGACGCAGGAGCATTTCCGCCCCTTCCAACTTGGCGGTTACGGCCAGCCTCGGCCTAGCGGCAGTCTTCGTTCTTGTCACTTCCTACCTTTTGCTGATCTGGGAGCCGAGCCAGAAGGAGGGAGGAGACGGGCAAGAGGAGCAGCATCGCGAAGATGGCGCCGAAGATAGCCAAGGGGCTGGACGAGACGAGACTCCGGAAAGTCCCGGCGGCGATGAGAGGGATCTGGGTGGAGAGCCTCCGCCAGCTGATCAGGGATAGTTGCCAGCCTCTATCTTCTTGCTGTCCTCCTCGCTAAAGGTGATGAGAACGGGCCTCTCTATGATCTTCGTCTTGAAGTGCCACTCGTACCCCTCGCTTATGCACAACTTCCTAGGCTGTTCTATCACCTTTCCCTTGAGGTCCTCAGGGAGCTCATAGACTATCTCGTTATCCTTCTTCCTGTACCCGATGAGCTTGATCTTGCGAATGAACAACTTCCACTCCAGCCCATCCTCGTCGCGCTCCACCTCTGCGCCAGGGACCTCTTCGATGGAAACAAGCTCTCCCACGTACCTCTTCATAGGGCTTCCCGCCTAAGCCGCCCTCATCGCCCTTCTAATAAATTTGTCTGCACGGTCTGGGGGCAGAGCTTTGCCTCCGACGCGACCTAGTCTGAGCCGCCGCAACCCTCTGCTCCGCGCAAACAGTTTTATCGAGCACTTCGAGAGGTGTGGCCAAGGAGTCGTTGGCCTTGGAGCCGGGAAGCATCGTCAGAATAAACTACGTAGAGAGGGTCAAGAGCACTGGACGCGTTATCCATACAAACGTGGAGGAGGTTGCAAGAGAGGCTGGCATACTGGACGAGCAGAGGCCATGGCTCTACGGTCCAGTCCCGTACATCGTCGGCTCCGGAAGGATGCCTGAGGGCGTCGAGGATGCTCTCCGAGAGATGAAGGTGGGTGAAGAGAAGGAGTTCGACGTTCCACCGGAGAAGGCCTTTGGAAGGAGGAACCGGAGGCTTATGAACGCATATCCCCTCAGCTTCTTCAGGAGGCGCGGGATTACGCCAGCCGTCGGCCTGCCCATCCGAACGAAGAGGGGTGTCGGGATAATACGCAGCACGACGGGAGGACGGGTATGGGTGGATTACAACCACCCACTCGCCGGTCAGACTATGCAGTACCGCCTCGAGATCCTAGAGGAGGTCAAGGACCCGGAGGAGAAGATCAGATCCATCCTCCAGATAAGGCTCCCCGACGTAGATCCGGATTCCCACTCCATCGACATCGCAGAGGGAAAGGCAGTTGTAGACGTGAACACAGGCGACCTGCCGGATGAGGCTAGGAAGCAGCTTCTAGAAGAGATCGTCGCAGAGATTAGGGAGCACGTGCCCGAGGTCTCGGAGGTCGTCACCAGCCCCCCTGAGTCTGAAGAGGAGGCCGTCGAGGAAGAAGAGGGAGGGGGCGAAGGAGAAGTCAGGTCCCAAGAGGCAGAATCCACGCCACAAGCGGAACCCGAGACGGGCGGAGAAGCCGAAGAGGCCTAGTCCTTGTTCGAGAGGCGAGGCCTGAGGCTAACTAGGGTCATATCGCCAGCCTCGCAGTTGACCTTCTTCTCCAAAACCTTGGCCACCTCGCACTTGTCCCCGTCGCGCACCCCCTCGGGAAAGCACAGGTCGCTGTATTCGCATGAGAGCTTCGAACAAGATGGCTTCATGTAGGTGATGGTGGCTCCCTCGACAGCCTGCCTGGTCGGTATGAAGGCCTTCACATCAGCCAGCTCAACCTCGACCAGCATGACGCCTTCATCATGAATCTTGCATTTCTCGTGAGGCTTGTTCATTGAGCTCTTGACCACGTACCTGCGGCCGACTTCCAGGTTGTCGCACACCT
Organism: Hadarchaeota archaeon (SeqCode); assembly: GCA_964460695.1. Taxonomy (GTDB): domain Archaea; phylum CAYQAE01; class CAYQAE01; order CAYVLA01; family CAYVLA01; genus CAYWSC01. The sequence continues at coordinate 1,527 of CAYWSC010000240.1, read as the reverse complement.
TCCTCAGTTTACATCCGAAGCACTCTCTGGACTTGCCGACTCCATAGTGTATGAACTCCTGTCCCGGTTTCGCCAGCTTCTTCCCTATCAGAGTTATCATATTACCTCTGTCCTCTGGGCAACCCTTTTAGCTGCCGGTTCGCTAAGTCCCGTCTCGCCTAGTATGGTGTACCTGTCAGGCCTGACCAGGTGGGCCTTGGTAAGTGCCTTGATAACTACGTCCTTGTCTACACCTAGGTCGGAGGCTGTCACGGGGGCGCCTATCCTGAGGAGGAAGTTTCTGATAGCCCGCCAGTCGCCGCCGTGGAGGTAGGTCATCATTATTGTCCCAACGCCGACCTGCTCGCCGTGGAGCGCAGCGCCAGGAGCAATCGCATCGAGGGCGTGGCTGAAGAGGTGCTCGGATCCGGAGGCGGGGCGGCTCGAGCCAGCTATGCTCATCGCAACGCCACTGCCCATCAGCGCCTTTGCAACCAGCCGGATGCCCTCCTCTCCGCCCGTCCTTATCAGGTCGGCAGAGTCCATCACTATCTTGGCGCTCATGAGGGAAAGGGCGCATGCATACTCGCTCTTATCCTCCTTGCCGAGGCGGTATGCGAGTTCCCAGTCCCTCACCGCCGTCTCCTTGGCCACCGTGTCCCCGCAACCTGATGCGAGGAACCTGTAGGGAGCATTGGCGATCACCCGCGTGTCCATGATGATTGCTATCGGAGCGACTGCATCCATAGAGGCATGTCCCTGTGAGTTCATCAGAGAGACCCTAGAGGAAGCTATGCCGTCATGGGAGAGGGCGGTGGGAATGCTGACGAATTCTGCGTGGGTCTTGAACGATGAGTACTTTGCTATGTCAATCGTCTTGCCACCGCCCACTCCTATGAGCACGTCTGGCTTTGTCCTCTCGACCGCACGCATCGTGTCTTTGACTGCCTCCTCCTTGGAGCCGCCTACCGATATCAGGTCGACATCACCCTCAGGAGAAAGAGAGTCGAAAACCTTCTTGCCGTACCTGTAGGTGTGCGTCGGTCCCGTCACGACGAGGATCCGCCCGCCTATGTTCATCGAATCCAGGGTTTCAGGAATCCTGTCGAGGATCCCTGAGCCAATCTCTACGTATCTTGGAAGCTGCATCCGCTTCGGTCCTTTCAATAGATCACCGAAGCATTTATGCACGGCTACCCCGTCGGCCTTAAATATATGAACCCGTTCGTGGAGATCGTTAGGAAGTACTTTCTCTCCCCGATGTGGAACCGGACGGGTTACAACTGGGTGAACACCCTCGCATACGGGGTCATACTTGGAATTGCCGCTGTAATCGTCTACAGATATCTCAGGCGAAGAGGCTACAGGTTCGGAATCGACCTGTTCTTGATGTTTCTGCCCTACCTCGTCTTCGCAACGACCGTTAGGGCGCTGGTCGACGCAGGAACCTACCCGTACACCTATCTCCTCATCTCTCCAGGGATATACTTCACCACTATGGGGATCTTCTCCGCCTGCATACTTCTCGCCCTGTTGATCCGCAGGCTC
>CAYWSC010000239.1:0-3608 GCA_964460695.1 Hadarchaeota archaeon (SeqCode) | reverse complement strand
GCCAGAGCTTTCATCATCAGCCTTATCTTCCGCAACAAGGGGATAAACAGGGTCTTCTGGTACCAGATGTTCTACGATCCAAGGGAGGCCATGGGGCTTCTCTTCGAGAACGGCAGGAGGCGGCGCTCCTTCTACGCGTACAAGACGCTTACCCACCTACTGGAAGGTGCCAGGTGGGCGGGAACGGCGAGGACAAGGGGCGGGCCTGCCAAAGGGCGGGTGTTTGCCCTTAGATATCGGACGAGGAACTCCACGGTGATCGCCGTCTGGAGGAACACCACCTTACCGTTCTTCGGCGAAGAGGAGAAGGTCAAGGTCCGGGTTGGCAGGAGACCTCTCTCCGCGGTCGATCTATACGGCAACGAGATTTCCGTAACTCGCGATGGTAGATGGGTAGAGATCCCCTGCTCTTGGAGACCAGTCTACCTCGTTTTGAGGCGCAGGTAGCAGCTCGGGACAACGGGTCTTGGAGGATGCCGTTGGAAGGCTTTGTGGGGAGTGGAAGGATCCCTGCTGGGGCGCTTTGTTCTGGAAGCCTAGGGCAGAAGACTCACCTTTCCGATCCTGACCTTTGAGCAGGTGTTGCTAGTCGTCGGATCCACGTTCTCGCCGCCGACGGCGACTATGTTTTGGTCAACTATCGTTGCCCTGATGTCGTGGGCCGGCCACGGGAGAGGATCCTCGATCACCTCGTAGCGATAGGTAGAAGTGTCAAAGACAAAGGCCTTCTCGTTGTACCAACCCACCCTCACTCCTCTTTCGTCTTCCGGGGCGAACCTGACCTGACAGGTCCCCGGGTTCACAGGGTCGGGAACGGCTCCGCCAACAAGAGCAACATAGCGATCATCCAGAGCAACGGCGGCCGCACCGCTTAGACCTTCAAGGGGGATAGGGGGAAGCCTAGACCAAGACTGGGCTTCGACGTCGAACCGCCATGCATCCCTCAACCTCACCGTGCGCAGCACCCCGCTCGCCTCCGATGTGTACGCCCCGCCGAAGACATAGAAGGAGCCGCGCAGCCCCACCGCGCAGCAGGCTGCCCTTCTCCTGCCTGGGCAGGGTGGAATCGGCAGCCAGGCTTCTCCATTCGGTGGAAGGAGCTCGTCCATCGGGACGGCGTCCGGGAGGAAGGCACCACCAGTCCATTCGCCGCCGCCGACGGCAAGAAGGTAGCCGTCAGTCTCGGCGACAGCGGGAGCCCCTCTGGGGAACTTTAGGCGGGGCAGGCGATCCCATCTAAACCCGGACCCGCAAAGGCTCAGCCGGTAAGCATCATCTAGAGGCCTTCCCCTTCTCCTGCCGGCCACCACGTAGAAGGATCCGTCGCCAGATGTCCCTGCCGTATAGGCCCGGCCTAGTGGCAGGTTGGGAAGCGGTGTCCACTCCTCGTCCCCGAGTCTAATCCCGAAGGAAAGCTCGGTCTCCCTCCACGGGTAGGTAACCCCAGCGGTGTGGATTATCCACTCATCGATGTGTCCCAGAGCCCCTCCCTTAACTAAAAGCGGGAACTGGGGTCCCTCGCACCAGTTGATCTTCAAGGCGAACCGCGTCGGTATGCGGAGAAGAAAAATCGATCAGGTCCATCCCATTGTGGATCGCCCCTCCCGACTCGCCCTGTCCGAGGATCAATCAGCAGGGGCTCAACGCTTTCGACAAAAGACTTCTCCTCACTTGGGCAATGATCCTCACGCTCCCTGCCCAGGGGGCCACCTCGGGTCTTGGGAGTGTCTCCAGCTTCCATGCCCAAGTCATCTTGTTTGGGTCGAACGCAATGGTCCCCAGGATCCAGTCAGGGGCGAGTTCATCGGGCTGGAGATCTGCAGCTAACCGCTCCGTCAGGTTTGAGTCTCCTCGACAGGACGGTGAAAAGGGAGCAGATGCCTCTTTCCGATCTTCGGTTCAACTCGACTGTGGGAGAGTGTTTTCAGGGGGTGAGGTGGCCCAATTATGCCTCTAGAAGTTCGGGCAGTATGTGCTCGATGATCGATGGGAATACTTAATAGGTTTGCTCCTTAGGAGTAGGGCGCTGTGTCAAGGGCTCGGCGGACCAGCCTGCCCGGAGGTTGGAGGAAGAAAAGCACGTCTCTGCGGAGAGACGCCGTAGGACCGGCATCCTGGTGGTGGTTGGCCCTCTTCATCTTGGCAGCAATTGGCCCCCTTCACCTTGTCGCCGCGTCCGGCACGTCCGCCGGTCCCATAAAGATTCTCGCTATGGGCCAGGTGGATCCGGCCTACAGCCCCCTTCTTGGTCTGATGAACTCCGAGCCGGCGTTCTCTGGCACGCTTGTCATCTGCCGCTCGATATTCGTCGAGTATACCGAGTCGGAGATACACCGGTTCATAAGGATCTACTTCCCCCGGTCCTACGACGACCTCATAGAGTACGATTTCTTCGTCTATGACCAGCCCATACTCACGTTCTTTGACGACACTCAGATCGAGTGGATGTATAGAGCCATGGAGAGGGACGGGACTGGTGCCCTCGCCTTTACGATAAGCCAGATGCCAGAGATGTACATGCCGTGGATGAACTCCATCCTGCCGAAGGGGTTTCCCCACGACCAGGCAAAGATCATAGCCGCGGCAAGGTACAACATCGTCCCCTACGACATACAGATCAACGATGACGAGTCCCTTCCTTCGGTACTCAAACCCTTCAAGAGGCTGGGCATTGAGAATGTCAAACCCTTCGGGATGCTGCGGCTCATGTTTGCAAAGGAGGGGACAACGGAGTGGGCAAGAGCCATACACCTCCCTTACGCCGGCTATCAGAGCTGCCCGCTTTTCGTCTCGTGGGAGTACGGCGAGAAGAAGTCTAGGATCTGGGCGACGGCGAATCAGTTCCACCACCCCTTCTGGGACGAAAAAGACTGGAACGACGGGAAGGAGAGGTACGCCGTCGACATCTTCAGCAATATTGTGCTCTACAGTTGCCGGAGAAGGCTGCCCGAGGATGTGCTGATGGTCCATCGAATAAGGGGCCAATTCTCCGAGTTCAAGTCGAGAATGGGGATGCTCTACTCTCTGCTCGACTTCATAGAGCGCTTCGGTGCCAACACCCGTAGATTGCAGAGGGACATCTCCCAACTCAACTCGATGCAGGAGGAGGCAAAGTCGCTGTACCTTAGCCAGGACTTCGAAGGGGCTATGGCAAAGGAGAACGAGGTTGCAGAGTTCTTCAGCCAGGTGGAGGCAAAGGCGGTGAAATTGAAGGCGCAGGCCCTGGTTTGGGTGTACCTAGTCGAATATCTGGCTGTGAGCGGCACAGTCGCCATGGTAGCCTTTGCGACCTGGTCCTTGATGGTAAGAAGAAGGCTATACCGTGCGGTGAAGACCACTAGGTACTCGAGATAATACTGATTTCTTTGGCCGCAGCCCGTCTTCTGAGGGATCCGCACGCGTAAACCAAGAACAACCACTTGCTCGGCGCCTCGGTACGCCAGTTCGAATTACGCCAAGCTCAGGGCCTAGATATAGCGGTTCAAATTCCGACGGGCCCACTCTGCTTTCTTGACCTTGCGCCTCCGACTCGAAGCGACCCGGACGAGCCGCTTCCCGAGTAGTGTGAAGGAAAATTCCCCATTATCCCGAGTAGTGTGAAGGAAAAT
>CAYWSC010000238.1:0-3667 GCA_964460695.1 Hadarchaeota archaeon (SeqCode) | reverse complement strand
GGCTCGTCAGGGTGATCCTTCCATACTCACATCCAGTCCAGCTCGTCGGGATAGAGGGACAGACGTCTCCACCCGATGCATCGCAGGTTCCTCGCAGGAGGATCTTGGCCTACGGCTCGTCGATCACCCATGGCTCATCGGCAGTGCGGCCAACGGGCACCTACGCCATGAGGCTTGCCCAGTCTCTGGGCGTCGATCTGATAAACCTTGGGTTCGGAGGCGGGGCTCACTGCGAACCCCAGCTAGCAGACTACATAGCGGGCCGCAGTGACTGGGATCTAGCGACCCTGGAGTTAGGGATAAACATGGTCTATCGCCCCGAGTTCACCGTCGAGGAGTTCAGAAGAAGGGTCGAGTACTTCGTCTCTAGGATCGTGGAGGCCCACCCTGACAAGTGGGTTTTCTGCACCGACATGTTCACCTTTGCCGCCGATCTGGGCGCGAACCCTGCGCGCAACGCCGAGTTCAGACGCGTAGTGAGAGAGGTTGTGCGACAGGTTGATTCGCCTAGGCTCGTTCACCTAGACGGAAGGCGGCTCCTAAGGTCGATCCCGGGTCTCACGGTCGACCTGGTGCATCCCTCACCACAGGGGATGGAGGAGATTGCATACCGATTCTCGCGGATCATTCTGCGCAAGATCCGGTCTGAACCAGCCTGAATGACCCAGCCCCAGCTGACTGAACAGGCATCTATCCAAGCGCGCCTAGGACTAGGCGAGAACATAGATCCCTGATCTCCGGCCCTCCGGCCACAACGAGTCGAGGTGAGTCTGGAGGTCTCACGCCTGCCAGATGTGGCTCTAAGGCAATTCCCATACCATGGCCGGCTAGAAGAGATCCAAGTCCGAAGATAGGCGTGCTACGAGCCGGGAGATACCCCCAACTTATCTTCACCTAGACGCAGGGTTCTCTTCTTCCGTGAGACACGCCTCCTTTTTGGACAATGCTTTTATGACTGAAGCGCTAAAGGTGGTTCGGAAGGATTCGATGCGCCGCTCTGTATGCGGCTCTGCGCTTGCACTCCTCTTGGTCGCCGCGTGCTCTGCCACGGTTCTCGGCGGTGAGCGGATCTGCTGTCTCCTCATAGGCTCGGTTCAGCCGGCGATCTGCCCCCTGCCCGGCTTCTTCAGGGAGGACCCCCTGTTCACATACGAGTCGGATCCCCATTGTGCCGGCCTCGATTTGGACGAGAGGAGGAGGCTTGACCGACTCTACTTTCCAAGAACCAGGCAGATACTGTTGACCAAGTTTGACATGGTCTTCTTCGCCGACCCGTATATAGACCACTTCACGCCTGGCCAGTTCCAGAACCTCTACCAGGCCTTCACCGAGGATGGAATGCCGTGCTACTTCAGCTTCGGTCCCTCCTACGGACATGCAATCCAAGGCAGCATCCTAAACGATATCCTGCCCATCTCTCACTACCACGGCTACATCCATCAGAGCTGGTACCCGTCCTTTAGACGTGAAAGAGACCCGGTCTACCTCCCCTTCGTAGAGCTGGGAATGGAGCATATTCCCGGATCAGCGTACGGCGAGATGAAGCCAAGGGAGGGAGCGCTGATCTGGGCTGACATGGTTCCCCTGAACCTGCCTTGGATAGTGTCCTGGAGGCCGGGTGGCAAACGAGGTGGAATTGTATGGGTCTTCGCCGACGAGTTCAACCTGGACTGGTGGGGGCTAGCCCAGGCCTCGAGGGACATCAACCCGTACGCCATCGATATGGTCGCCAACATGGTGCTCTATTCTCTCGGCAGGCCGCTGATACGCGACATACACGCAAGGCGAGCAGCGCGCCACAGCCTCTGTAGCTACAGATCCGAGAAGATGCTTGTCATCTCGATACTGGAGTGGGCCGATATATTCGGGGCCAACACCCTAGGCCTCTCGTCGGAGATCGCCAGCCTAGATATAGAGGCGCAGAAGGCGTCTGACATGTACCTTCAGCAGCAGTACGACTCGTGCGTCTCGACCATCGGGCGTGCCTCGGAGAAGTTAAGCGAGATAGCCTCCCGAGCCGTCCGCCTAAAGGACCAGGCCCTCTTCTGGGTTTACCTCTCGGAGTGGCTAGCGGTCACCTCCGCATGTATCCTCGGCTCCCTCGCTCTGTGGAGCCTCATGATACGCAGAAAGCTGTACAGGGCCGTTCAGACGACGAAGCTGCTGACGGAGGAGTAGCGACTGTGCGTCAACCTCAGGATCCGCCGTTCAAAGTCTCGGACTGAGAGATCTGCAGGGTCAGACACCCACTTCGAACCAGACATCAGCAACGCTGTGTGGAGAGAGAATCATCCAGCAAGCTTTGCTCATCCCCTGCTCCTCGCTTCTTGGAGAGAGCCGGTAAAAGATAAGAGCCGCGCCCGCCCTTGCTGCGCGAGCTGGGGGCGGAGGAGGCCTTGAAGAGTCTAACGGGATATGGTTCTACCCTGCCGGTCGGCCGTGTCCTGCTATCGCTTGCAGTTCTCTCTCTGCTGTCCGCAGGGTTCTGCGATGCACAGTCCACCTTTGAATTCGAGATTGTTGTAGAGCCCCAGGTCAGGCTCATTGCCCCGGGGGATTCGACCTCCTTCCTCATCCACCTCCCATTGAAGGCCGGGACCCCCAAGACTTTGTTCGTCGAGTGCACCCAGTTGTTCTCCCAGGGGAGCATCAGCCTTGACCCGCAGTACGTCGTAGCGGGGGGATACGCGGTTGCCACCCTCTGGACCTCGGCCTCGGTGCCTGAGGGAACCTACGTGGTTCTCTTCAAAGCCAGCGGCGGAGGCAAGGCACACTCGACGTCCGTCCAAGTTGTCGTCAGTGAGAGGGAGAGGCTCCTAGAGATACGGGCGAGCCCGGAATCTGGAACCGTGCAGAGGGGTGGGTCTGCAAACTTCTCAGTGGAGGTCGTTTCGGAAGGACTTCCTGGGAAGGCGGAGCTGGAGATATCTAATCTGCCCCCTGGGATTGAGGCGCTCCTTCTGCCAGAAGAGCTTTCCCCGCCAGGAAGGTCCACACTCCAGATAACTGCCCTCCCGTACGCCCAGACAGGCTCCCACATCATCACACTTTCGGCTTCCCTTTTCGGTCTGACCGACTTCCAGTCTATACGGCTCACAGTAGTACCGCCGCACGACGGCACGGCAAGCTTGGGAAGATTCGTCGGCACGCTTGACGCCTACTGGGAGTACGAGCTGCTGCAGGAAAACGCGTCCAAGGCGGGGCTATTGCCCGAGAGGCGCTGGGGTAGGTTCACCGTAGACCTCTCCCTCGACCTCGCCGAGTCCAGCCGGCCGGGAGAGGCCATCGTCTCGGGAACGGCGGTTATGCGGCTGGAGCCTCCTTCGAGGCGGATACTCCTCGACTGGTACTCGGCAGGCATGTCCATCGATCCCACTGTCTTCTCGGGAGAGGTGGTGGGGCAGCTTTCCATCCACAGAGGTGAACTTGAACTGGAGTGGGTTGACCAGCCGCCGTCCGCGACAACCTACCTCTGGGAACGCTACGATTGGTCTGAGCCGACCGAGCACGCCGACAGCGAGGCCTGGGCGGAAACACTGATCGATGCGTTGTGCCCCATATCCGTCTCCTTCGAAGCTGGAGGACAGGTTCTCTCCCTCCACTGCGAGCACCGAGGCTCCTGGGAGCTCAACGCGTCCGGAGGAGTTTTGGAGACATGTCTTCACAG
>CAYWSC010000237.1:2595-3734 GCA_964460695.1 Hadarchaeota archaeon (SeqCode) | reverse complement strand
ACAGATAGAGAGTCTGATTCCAGAGGGCGTAACGGACTTTGACATCATACTCGACCCGGACTCCGAGAACATAGATATGCTGGATCGCTGCTGGGACCTGATCGCCAGCTTCAAGAGCGCCTAGACGAGGTGCCCTCATTGACCACATACCCCTATACCGACGATCCTGACCCCGATAGAGTGAAGACTCTGCTGTACGACACCATGCCTCCCCGATACGCCGCCGACAATGCAGCTCAGTGGGCCGACATGGGGTTTGGCGGCTTCATCCGGCCTGACGTCATGGCGGGGTGGGAGACGGATGTTTGGCTCGAGGATGGCAGGCGACGAGTCACCGGAGATGACAACGCCTCGCTCAATATGTGGAGGGAGGTCAACAGGGCCCTCAGGGAGGCAGGGCTCACGGACAACTTCATGTCAATCGCGTTCGCCAAACGCCTTCCCGACTGGTTCGACGACGAGGCATGGAGCCTCGTGGTTGAGAACTTCAGGCAGGGCGCCAGGTTCGCCAAGAAGGCTGGCTTCGCCGGGGTTGCACTTGACGACGAGTACATAGAGGAGATGTGGGGCCTGTACTGGGAACCGTACCTGAAACCCGGCTATCCGAGGGAGAGGCTCGCCGAGCAGGCCCGGCTACGCGGCAGACAGATCCAGCAGGCGATGCTATCCGAGTTCCCTGAGATGGTCAATATGCGGTTGCCTGAAGGCTACTCTATCCACGGAGAGCTCTCCCGCCAGATGTTCCTCGGAGCACTAGAGGTGCTTTCAGAGAAAGACGCACCGGGCGGAATGCACATCCTTACAGAGTCTACCTACCTCCAGACCTCCCCCGACCTGATGGTGGCTCGCTACTGCTACGGACTGGACCAGATACTCCTCCACGAGCTGCCCGGAGACATCGCCGAGTACTGGAAGCGCCGCTGCAGTATAGCCCCCGGGTTGGCCCCCCTTGGCTATCTCAGGCCGATTAGGGATGCGTCCGGAAAGCGCATAGGGTTTGGAGGCCGCAGGGAGATCTTTGGCGACAGGCCGATCGAGCCAGGCGAGGACAAGTCAGGGAACTACCCGCCTGAAACCTTCCAGGCTGTCTACTCTGCTGCAAGGATGACGAGCAGACGATACGTCTGGATCTACTCGTC
>CAYWSC010000237.1:0-2495 GCA_964460695.1 Hadarchaeota archaeon (SeqCode) | reverse complement strand
CTGTCTACTCTGCTGCAAGGATGACGAGCAGACGATACGTCTGGATCTACTCGTCCGGCTCGTCGTGGTACCAGATGTCAGACCAAGAGTACGAGAGATACGGGGGCCACTGGACCCAGAAGATTGCCCTGGCTCCGAACTTCGAGGAATACCTGAAAGTCGTACGACATCCGAAGATCATAGCGACCCCAGAATTCGCCGCTATCCACAGGGCTGCTCTTCGGCGAGAATCGATAGACGTACTCCGGGGGCTGGGATTTCCTCGACACTGGTGGGTAGCAGGCCCGTACCCCAATGCGGAGGGCAGTGGGCATGACCAGGTCTTTCCCCCAGAGCTTGGCTTCGACCCAGAAGCGATATGCGAGGGTCCCTATGGCTCTGTGAGGTGGAGGAGGGTCGACACGCCGCCAACCGGTTACATGGATCTCAGCCGCCTCATCGCTGGTGGTGTCGAGATCCTAGGCTACGCCGCGACATTCATCCATACCCCGAGAGAGACACGCGCCGTCGTCCGGTTCGGCTGCGACGACACAGGTAAGATATGGCTCGACGGATCTCTCATCTGGGACACCAACACCGAGCGCAGGGCCATGCCCGACGAGGACCTGATTCCAGTACGGCTGCCCGCTGGACGTTCAACCATGCTGGTGAAAGTCGGGAACTACCGGGGTGGATGGGGATTCTACCTGAGGATCACAGATGAAGACGGCGGCCAAATCCCCTTTCTCACCTACCCAGAATAGCTCAGCGAAATCGATTCTGGGCACAAACATAACGAGTTCGGGGAAAGCAGTTCTGCCTCCTAGACTCCGAGCTATCAGCGGCCTAGCTAGACAACTGGGCCACAAGCCCTTCGGGGCAGAGCCGGTCCTCGTCCTCCTTGGAGAAGGGGAAATAGTCCTGCCGAATAAGAAATAAGACCTCCTGACCCGCTGGCAGCGGTGAAGCGAGAAAATACTCAGGGGCATTTTCATGTCCAGCGAATTCGAACCGGTTGGAGTCGCCGTCGTGGGCTGCGGGAACATCTCCGAGCGCTACGGCAGGCGCATGCTTAGCCGACCCGAGCTCATCACAGTAACGGGAGCCTTCGACATAGACCGGGGACGGGAACTCGAGTTCGTAAAGAAGTGCGGCGGAAGGCCCTACCAAAGCCTCGAGGAGCTCCTCTCGGACGAGAGAGTCGAGATTGTGGTGAATCTGACGACACATAGTTCCCACGCCCCCGTCACGGCAGCAGCACTTGAGGCTGGGAAGCACGTTCACAGCGAGAAACCGCTCGCCACCACGCGTGAAGACGGCAAGCGGCTTCTGAAGCTCGCCCGGAAGAATGACCTTCGTCTGAGCTGCTCACCCTTCACCTTCTTGGGAGAAGGGCAACGAACAGCGTGGAGAGCGGTCCGAGAAGGGTCAATAGGCACGGTTCTCATGGCCTACGCCGAGATGAACTGGGGCCGGATAGAGACCTGGCATCCGAACCCAGAATCCTTCTACCTCCCTGGTGCAGGTCCTCTGCTAGATGCCGGGGTGTACGCCCTGACCCTGCTGACCGCGATTCTCGGTCCAGTGGAAAGGGTGAAGGGAGATGCTGCCCTCCTCCTTCCCCACAGAACTATCAGGCAGGGGCCGAGGAGGGGTGAGACCTTCCAGGTCGCAACGCCGGACCAGGTTAGCGGTTTTCTGGATCTGGTCTGTGGCGCACGCGCGCGGCTAACCGCCAGCTTCTTGGGGTTCAGCCGACAAGATGGGATCGAGTTTCACGGGGAAGTCGGCAGCCTCCATCTTTCGTCATGTCACGACTTCGACGCAACGGTCGAGATACGCACAGTCGACAGCAAAGAGTGGAGGCAGATCCCGTATGTTGAAGAGCCATATCGAGGAGTAGACTGGGGCCGCGCAGTGTTCGATCTGGCGAGATCCATACGCACGGGAAGACCGCACGCGTGTACGGGCGAGCATGCCTACCATGTACTGGACGTTTGCCTCTCAGTCCTAGAATCCGCGGAAAAAGAAAGACCCGTCACCGTGGCCTCGAGATTCCAGCCGCCTGAGCCGAGCTAGGGTTCGAGTTGACGAAAAGAATCTGAAGCATATGGCCCCGCGGATCCCCGACTCTTCAACTTCCTTCCTACGGGATCGCCATCCGTTTGCTATTTGAGGCCCGCTGTCCAGAAAAACCTGGATCCCCCCGAGCAGGGCCTGTATATATAAGGTAATAGAGGACTTGTAGTAGGGATGTCTTCGAGAGGGGCAGGGGGGTGGGACGGAAATCTGTCCAGCGATACGATGTTGTTAGTGGCTCTGCCAGAGGTTGCCGGGATTGGCACTTGCTTGCTTGTGGCCCTTGTCTGCACCTTTGTGATCCCCATAGCTCTATGTGCGGAGGTCCCCAAGGTATACTACATAGGGGACTGTATGCCTAGAACGAGTCCTATCAACATAGTTGCCGACGACCCGGCGCTAGACGTAGTCGCAGTTCCCGCAGTTATAGGTAGAGT
>CAYWSC010000236.1:0-3757 GCA_964460695.1 Hadarchaeota archaeon (SeqCode) | reverse complement strand
ATATCCCTGGGAACCGCCTTGGTTCTCCTCGGCAAGGAGTTCGGCATAGCGTACACCCGCGAGATAACCTTCGCGCTGATAATATTCGGGGCTGTTGGGATCATCATGTTCAGCAGGATCCTTCGGGAGGGAACCTTCCCGTGACCGACGCAGAATCGATCGTTCAGCTGCTTCAGGGCCTCTTCATGGTCGTCGCCTCAGTCCTCATAGTGCTTGCGTGCGTGGGGTTGTGGCGTTTCAAAGACGACGTGAGCAATGTCCTCTACGCCAGGATCCACATAGTGGGCGTGGTCGACGTAACCTGCATCGCCCTCCTGCTGATACTAGGGTTCCCCCTCGTTGCCCTGACCTACTTCTTCCTCATGCCTGTGGCCGGGCACACCATAGCGAATGCGAGGTACTACATGAAAAAGGAGGCTTGGGAGGAATGACGGTACCGGTCTCGGATCTTCCGATATATGCCCTCATATTCGCCTCGGTTGCAATCGCAATTCTCTCCCTCTTGCCGAGAGACCTGTACAAGGCCGTCATCGTTGGGGGCGGGATAGAGGGGCTCTCCCTCACAGTTCTCTTCATGCGGCTGCTCGCCCCGGATGTCGCCCTCACCCAGGCCATCCTCGCATCGGCCCTGATCCCTGCCCTGATCTTCATCACGGTATACAAGACGAGTAGGTGGGAGAGCTGACAATCGTCAACATACAGACAGCATCGTTCATCGGCTCGATCAGCCTTGTCCTCATTGGTCTAGTGGCAGTTCTATTCATCGACAACCTGATCAAGAAGGTGCTGGGGCTGATGTTCCTCACAGACGGGGTCAATCTGTTCCTTGTGGCGCTAGGCTACAGGGTAAACGTCCCAGGTGGAGCAGTCATCCCCATCTTTACCGAGGGCTTCTTCAAGGCTCACAACGCGTCTATGGCGACTGCTATTGGGGACTTCTCCGCCAGGGCTGGGTTCTGCCTGCCCTACGCGCTGGTGCTTACCAACATCGTGATAGGTGCTGCCACCATGTCGGTGGTTCTCGGCCTCATCATCCGGCTGTACCAGAGGCACGGAACGCTAAGCTCGTCGGAGATCCTAACGGAGAGAATGGAAAATGATTAGCCCGCTTTTCTCGTTCAAGGATACCGTTCCACTGTTCGTCGTAATCCCGATAGTCGTGGCAGTGCTGTCAAACTTTCTGTACAAAAGGGGCAGGGCAGTCAAGGTCATTGCTGGAATAGGGGTGATCTGCCTGGTGTCCCTTCCCTTCCTGACCTCCTTCGACAAGAACTACTACGTCTTCGGAGCCCACCCGGAGGTTAAGTCCTTCCTAGAGAGAGGCGTAGCAATGACCTTCAACCTAGGCATAGCATACCAGTACACCCAGCTCCAGATGGTCATACTTCTCGTATTCTCCTTGATGGCGGCGCTCGCCGTAGGCGTGGCCCTAACGATGCAGAGGAGGACGTCCGGCGTCTACCTCTTCCTAGTATTGATGGCCATATCCGCAGCCTGCGCGGTTGCGCTGGTCGACGACATTTTCAACCTCTTCGTCTTCTTCGAGATATGCACCGTAGCTCAGGCGGGCATAGTTGCTTGGATGCACGACGACGATTCCTTCAAGACGGCGCTGAAGTACATGCTGCTCGGATCGGTCGCTGGTGCCATGCTGCTTCTGGGCGCCGGCTTCCTGCTCGGGTCCACGGGCGTTCTGAACATCTCGGACATGTTCGAGTACTTCACGTCGACCCTGAAGCAGCAGGATGTACCGATAGTCTTCATGGGCCTGGCCCTGGTGCTCTTTGCATGGACATACGGCGGCGGTCTTCCCCCCTTCCACACGATAAAGTCGGAGCTCTACGCAAGAGCATCGCCAGAGGCCGGGGCGATCCTGCAGGCAATATCTAAGGTGATGCTGATCTCCGTCGGCATCATAATTGCTAGGCTGTTCTTCTGGCGAGACGTCACGTGGCAATCCATGCTGATCATATCGACGTTCGCCATGATCATCGGAGGCGCGCTGGCCATGATCCAGAACGACTTCAGGCGGCTCATTGCCTATGTGGCCGTCAACCAGGCTGGGATAGTCGGCATAGGCCTCTCCTTCTTCAGGAAGCTAAGCTACACCCCGACCGGCGTCAGATATGCCTGGGGTCACGACGGAATGGCTTTCGGAATCTTCCACGGCTTCAACGAGATAATCGTGACGTCGGCCCTCTTCATCAGCGCAGCCGTTCTGTACCAGGCGTACGGCCACACCAGGATGCCAGATATCAGAGGTTTGCTGGTCAAGAATAGGGACTTCGCCCTCCTAACCCTGATCTCAATGCTAGCGGTCTCTGGTCTTCCCCCGCTGAACTGCTTCCAGAGCGAGTGGAGGCTGATACAGTTCGCTTTTGGACACGGGTTCGCCGCAGTCGGGCTCCTCATGGTGGTGAGCACGGTGATGGTGTTCTTCGCCCTCACCAAGGCATTCATAATGATGTTCCTCAGGCCGCCAGAGGCAGGGGAGGAGGCCCCCGCCCTCAAGATGTCCTTTGCCATCGCCCTCTTCCTCGTGGTGGCGGTTGGGCTGGAGATATTCTTCGGGCTGAATCCAAACCTGGTCATATCACCCATCAAGGCTGGCCTAGGGGTGCTGTTCGGAGGATGATAATGTGATAGATCGGATCTTCGACTACATCTTCAAGTCATCGATCGAGTCGAAGGAGGGTTCGGAGACCAAGGAGAAGAGCTACGTCGTCGGCTCGTTCCTCGGGGTCGAGATACCTGCAATTCTGCTCGTCATGAGCCTGTTTTCACTTGTCAATCTGGGCCTCGCCGTGGCCCTCTCCGGCATGGCGTTGCTAACCTTCCTCGTGGTGAACAATCTCCCCGCCGGCCCCAAGATCAGGCTGGAGTCAAGCGACGACTTCGAGAGCATGGCCTTCTACGTCATGGTCGTCCTCTTCGCGCTCACACTCTTCATAGCGTGGACGTGGTCAGGTTGAAATTTGGAGGAGCGAGGGCTTTACTCGTCATCGTCCTGGTGGCCGGGTTCGGGGGCCTCATGTTTAGAGAAGTCCTTAGACTCGCCGACATCGCAAGCTCCACCGGGCTGAACATGTTCGTCTCCAAGATTTACAACTATCTGGGCCCCTTCATCGCGCCCAACCAGATAACCGTTGTGCTTTTCGACTGGAGAGGCTTCGACACATTGGGCGAGGCCATGGTCCTCGTCACGGGCGTGATTGTAACCGCCATGATCTTCGGCAGAGGTGCACGCTCAGCGTCTGGGGAAAAGGATGAGGAGGAGCGCGGCGACAGAGAGTTGGAGAAACCTCACGATTCGGTGATCATCGGACTGATAGGTTATCCCGCCGTCATCGCGATAGTTGCATACGCCATCGTGATAACCCTTGGCGGGCACATAACGCCTGGGGGAGGATTCCAAGGCGGGTCGATAGCCGCCTCGGGCTACCTGCTGGGCGTGGTGGCCTACGGGCTTAAGAGGAACCCGATCAGAATGGGCCACCTTGCGCTCTCCTCCTTCGAAACCCTAGGCGCCCTCACCTTCCTTGGCCTGGGGCTGGTCGGACTGGTCGCGACCGGATACTTCCTCTACAACACCGGCTCGAACTTGGGCTACCTCGACGCGTTGGACCCCGACGATCTGTCGAGCACTTACTACTCACCTGCTGAGTCTGGTGTTGCAGCGAGCTTCGGTTATCCCGATGCGCCCGGCAGATCCTACATGGGACCGGGCATCCTGCCGTACCTGAACATAGCCATATTT
>CAYWSC010000235.1:0-3776 GCA_964460695.1 Hadarchaeota archaeon (SeqCode) | reverse complement strand
AGATGAAGTCGGCCAGCGTCATCTGGCCCGTCTGATCGCTCTCCACAGCCTCAAATGCCTGTCTGATGCTCGCCACGTCTACCGCTGGCGCCTCCTGCAGGGATGTTGGCGCCCTTTCAATAAGATCCATCATTCCACCAAGATCGGCATCTATGGGCCTGGGGACCACCTGCCCTGAGCAGTCGCACAGACCGCTGAGAGGCATGCGGCGGTACTCGCGCCCACACTTGGCACAGACAAACGTCCTCTTCCCCTCCTCGATTGCCGCACGCTCGGCTATCTGGGCAACCTCCGAGAGGACCCTCGCCGAGATCTCGGGATCCAGCTCCTCTCCGCATTCCGGGCACCTGAACTCCGTCAGATCAACAACGGTGAAGGAGGCCTCGCAGTGGGGGCAGAGAAACTCCTCCAGCTCGACCCCGAGCACGGGAGCCGGCCTGGCCCTTCTGCGGGCAGCAGGTCTCGGCTTGGACGGCCTCTTCTTGGCAAAGGTATCTAGAAGCGTGAGCTGGGATGTGTCTGCCACAAGCTCGTCGATGGTCAGACCGAGGGCTTCGAATATGCGTCGCAGCGGCGGTAGAATCTGGCGTCTTATGTAGTACTCGTGGTCGATCTTCAAGCCGTTCTCAACGACGTAGGCAGGGTCCTCCGCCCTCTGGACTAGGAGGCCTTTGCCTTGGACTATGACGAATGGAACCCTGTCCCCTATCTGGGGCGCGCTCGCGGGGTCTCTGCTGCGTATTTTCTTGTAGAGCTCAAGGTGGGGCTGCCTCCCCTTGTAATCCTGGGGCCTTCTGCTCAGCGTCCTTGTCTGTATGAGTTTCTCCAGCGGGGTGCGGTTGTTCCTCAGGTCGTCTATGAGTCCCTTGATGTACTCGGTTGCCTCCTCCACCTCGCCCTTCCTCAGGACAAGGTCGAGGACCGTAGTCATGGCCTCGGTTGCGAGGTTACACCACTCCCTCCTCACGGTCTCTAGTCCCTTGACCTTTATCGGGGGGTCCTTGTCCTCCATGTAGAGGGCGTATCTCTTCTTCGTGACGAAGAGTGCCCGGCGGGCGAAGGCCTCGTATTCGAGCTCCATTGGAGGCGGCAAGAGTCGGGTTAGAACTTTTCCCAGCTTCGAACCGATCAGGCTTGCCTCCCTCGAGGCGACGTCCTTTCTGCCGCCCTGGGGGGAGAGCTTGACGAAGACGCTGTCTGTGTCGCCGTAGACCACACTGAGGGAGACCAGAAGCTCGTATGAGCCCGAATCGTCTACCTCGGGGCCGAGAAGAACGGTCTCGTCGTTTAGGGCTGCAACCCCTATCTCCTTCTCGATTATCTCCTTCGTCTTTGTTATGTTCTGTCTTCCAGTCCGGGTGACAGCATTCGCTATGGTGAGCTCGTACATCCTCGAACGGGTGTAGCCGAAGTAGCCGTAGAAGCTGTTCAGCAGGATCTTCACCGCCCACTGGGTCATATCGAGGATCCTGAACTCCTCGGTCTTCTTCGCCTCCTTGGCCTTCTTCTTCAGAATGAGCCGCTTCTCGAGAAGCTCCTCGAGGATCCTAGGAACTATCCCCCTGTACTTTTCCCTCGGGACGAATCCGTTCTCGGTGAGCGTGGAGAAGCAGATGTTGTTAGCTATCATGATGGTGGGGTACAGGGACTTGTAGTCCATTATGATCACGTTCTCCTGCAGCCCCGTCTCCGGCTCCAGGACGTGTCCCCCCTTCAACCCCTCTCTCTCCCTGAGCTCCTCCCGCCGCGCGGTCTCCTCGTCATCAGGCTTGCAGGGCATCACCCTGTCAACCTTTCCAAGCTCCTTGAGGAGCAGGTTGTCTATCATGACGGACTGGCCACCGTCCACCAGGTCCTGCAGGCAGGTGCCGCTGGCCTGGGCAAGTGCTATATACCTGTCGAGCAGCCTCTTGGACAATAGAAGCTCCAGGGCGAGCCAGGCGTCTTTCCTCGAATAGTCAACGAGCTTTCTCAGACCTTCGCCGTTATCCCTCCACAGAGAGGGGATCTCGGTGTGCTTGACGTCCAGCTTCTCCTCCCCGAGGACCTGCTTGGATACGGCTGCAAGGGTGTAGCTCTTCAGCGGGAAGTCCTTCTTGACAAGCGTCATTGAGTCTACAACGATCCTGCCCGTCACATCCACCCTTGTCTTTCCGCCCATGCGTCTGTAGTAGCTCTGCTTATCGGCTCTGCCAAGCCTAGGCCTAATCCCTAGGTGGGACATCCTATCGATGAGGTATGGAAGATCGAACTCGTTCGAGTTGTACCCAACCAAAACGTCGGGGTCGTAGCGCCGCAGGATCTCTATGAACCGCTTGAGCATCTCCTCCTCGTTCTCGCAGCCCTGTGCCCCTGATATCCTGACAGGGCGGGCGACAAGTACCAAGTCCTTTCTTCCGCGGAAGGGCTCGCTGAAGGCCAGGCTGATCATGATGATGGGGTCGGACTGAGGCTGTGGAAGGCCGTTCCCAGCCTGGGCGAGGCACTCTATGTCCACAGCTAGATACCTGAGCTCTGGGTGCGTCTGTTCATCCGACGGCCTGAGATGCTTCGGGATCGTCTCGATCTTCAGCTTTGTGAAAACCGTGTTCGTGTTTGTGGGGCGATAGCTGTGGACCTCGATCCAGCTGTTGCCGCCGAGGCCTGCGTCAACCATGAACCTGTTTCTGAAGAGTATGTCGGCCTCGAAGACCTCTCCGAAGGGCTTCACCTTTTCCCTCAGATCCCGGACCTGCTTCGGATCCCTGGCCACTATGAGGAGCATCTTCTTCTTCCGTTCCTGGTACCCTATCGGCAGGAACTTCTCCACGACCCTTACCTCTAGGATCTGCTGGAATCTCTGCTTGAGTTCCTCGGCCAGTGCCCCCAAGGCATCCTCCGGCTGGTCAGCCGGATAGAGGTAGAAGTAGGGCTTGAACCCCCTGACGAAGCATGTCACGCTGTTTGACTTCTTGTCCTTGCAGAATAGCCTTATCACCGGGTCGCCGCTGCTCTCGTACGAGTAGTCCGCAGACAGCAGGTAGAGGGAAAGGGGCTCAGGCATGGCGCTGTACGAACCTCCAAACGGCTTAATAATCCTTTCACAGTCGTGGACAACCGCCCCTGCAGGGTCATCCACGAGGGTTGCTCCTCACCCCTCCTCTAGGACGTGAGGGTTCGGGGAGCAAGGACGTTCTCGGACCAATTCGCTACTGGGCTTCTTCCGAGGCCTCGGATTCGCCTTCAGCCTCCGAGGCGGGTCCGGCCTCTTCCTCCTCCTCGGCCTCTTCCTCCTCGGCCTGTGCGGATCTTCTTTGCCAGTAGAAGTGGGCTGCCGCCACGGCGAGTATCACAAGCCCCGCCCACAGCATCCACCGGAGTATGAAGATGTTGACGTCTTGAGCAGGCTCTTCGCCGTACTTGGCCATCCTGTTGTACCACTGGTCCATTACCAGCCCGACGAAGAACATGAATCCGCCTAGAATGCCCATCGCCTTGGAGAAGGCATATGATCGCTCAGAGGCTTCAGTGACGATCTCTATCTTCCCCAGCCCGGATATGGCCTGCTTGACGTGCTCTTTCTCGACTGCGGGTGCCCCTGCGTTCGCCGCGATTTTCTCGGAATCCTTCTTGATCTTCTCTATCGCTCGGTCCACCTCGGCTACGCCGCCAGGTAGCTTCGCCCTCCTCGATTCGAGGAACTCCTCAGCCTCCTTGGTCCACTCCAATCTCAATCCCCGTCCTCGATTCTCGACGGATGCTCACAATCCTGACCCCTTATAAATTTCTTACGAACG
>CAYWSC010000234.1:0-3777 GCA_964460695.1 Hadarchaeota archaeon (SeqCode) | reverse complement strand
TCCAATTGATTGAGATATTGGCGCCGGATGAAGCCTCTAGATCCGGCACGTCGGCCTCTAGGACCGTCCCATTAAGCTCAACCCTAACCGAGCAGGGCCCACTCCCGGCAACTCCACGATTCTCAACACCGATAAAGACGGTGCAGGCCTCCCCGGGAATCGGGTGCGAGAGCTCAAACCTCATCGAACGAATCACAAGGTCTGGCAGGCGTGCCTTTGAGATCTGGAGCGTATCGAAGGCAGTGTGGTTCAGGAACCTGGCCTCCATCCTCAGCTCTGAGCCGTTTACCGACAGCAGGACGTAGTGATTGACGCTCAGCGCCCTCGCCGACCACGGGCCCCTGTTCTTCACGCTGTATAGGGGTGCCCCGGCACCACCTGTTACTATGTGTATCGTCCCAGTTCTTGGAGACTCTGCGATCCAGTCACGGTGCATCGGGTAGCTCCTCTCGTAGATGTGGTCGTGGCCGCAGAACACCATGTCGACGTGGTACCTGTCGAGTAGATCGCCCCATGCGGAGAAGACGTCCCGGGCGCATCCATGCCCACCGGAGCTGTACATCGGTCTGTGGAAGAAGACGAACTTCCAGGTTGCGTTCGTCGTCGACAGGTCCCGCTCCAGCCAGTCCCTCTGCGCCCCGGTCATCCTCTTCTCCGTGGTGAGGATTGTGAAATGCGCATTGGAGTAGTCAAAGGAGTACCAGTCCTCGTTGCCGGGGAGTGCAAACTGCTGGTAGTACTTCGGATCGTTTCCCTCGTGGTTGCCAATGGCGGGCATTAGGACCTTGTAGGCCAGAAGGTCGCGGCCCTCGTCGAACCAGTTGTTCCAGTCCCCCTGGTCGCCTCCGCTCTGGACGAGGTCTCCGGTGTGGACACAGAAATCCGGGTCGGCCTTGAGAACGGCTAGGCTGCAGGCATGCCAGATGTCCCAGTTCGTCCTGGAGTCACCGAAGGCGACGAAGCTGAAGCTCGCATTTGGAGCGGCCGGGGCCGTTCGGAAGGTATAATCGTCGCTCCATGTCGATCCATCCCCCACCCTGTAGTGGTAGAGAGTGTCTGGTTCAAGGCCGGTGAGCTCGACGTCGTGGAGCTTGCCAGCCGGGCAGGTCTGAACCATCCCGTACTGGGTGGTCTTGCCGTACTCCACGATCCCCGGGGTCTCCGAGGATGTTGCCCAGCTTATGGTGATCGAGGTCCTCGGGTCGCCCTGCCACGTCATGTGGATGTGGGTTGGTGCCGCGGCAGCCGTCCAGAGGAGACCCGTCAACACAAGAAGCGAAGCAGCCTTCAACTTTGGCCTCCGCAAGAAGGTGGATCTTGTCTATTTAAAGGCTATGCGTAGCCGCGGACTCCATCAGCGGAGGTCTAGCCGGGTTGAACGCTGGCCGGTATGACGAACCCCCTCGCTATCACGGGTTCGCCCTCCGCATAGACCCTGAGCACCTCGAGAATGCCCGAGTGGCCGGGAACCCCGATGGAGTTGATGATCATCCTCACCGAGAGTCGGTCGTCTACGGATGTGGCGTTGTAGCCCTTCCTTCCCAAAATCGGCGCCTCCATTATCGAAGGCTTTCCCTGCGCCTTTGCCTCGCCCGCCTGCATAGTGAGATACGTCTCTGGAACCTCGTTCTTGGAGAGAGTGAGCGAGGCAATGCTGTAGTTACGGTTGACAAAGAAGTCCGAGACGCCCCTAAACGCGAACTTCTCGCCGCCGATCTCGACGATGCAGTATACCGTCGTCGAAGAGAGAGTGGCCAGCCTTGGTGCGAGAACCGAGAACGCCTGGGAGAAATCGTACAACGTTGCCGAGCCATCCTCCACCTGGATCTCCTCGACGGTGTAGGAGGCACCAGCAGAGTCTAGGAGTCTCCTTATCACCTGCACGCTCTCCTCCACCCCTCCCGTCGGGTCCTCCTCGCCCGTCACATTGAGGAGGCAGTCGAAGTCCAAGAGCAACGACTCCACCGGCTTCCTGCGCACAAGACCAGCCGAGATCTCGTGGACAGACTTCTGTCCAGGCGGAATGGCCTCAGGAATGTTCAGGTCGAGGATCTCCACCGAAGTCGCTGCCTCCCTCCGAAGGTAGTACGTCAGCAGGGTTGAGGCTACCACCGATATCAGAAGTATCCCGACTATCTCCCTCCTAACCATTCACCTGTCCTCCTTCTCCATTCGCTTGGCACTCACCTGCCGGCGAACCGCGTACGTGCAACCTCTCTGTAGAGTCTCCGTCTAACCATCAGCGTCCAGACGGTGAATCCTCCCAGGGAGAGGGTGGCCGTCACCGTGGCCCATTCAATCACGTATATCCAGAACATCGCCTGGTCTTTCAGCTTCATGGCCTTCTGGACGCCGGATTGAAGATCGGCCATCGCATCCTCGAGGAGGGCCAGGGCCGCAGAGAAGTCGAAGGCTATGTAGGTCTTCACCGACTCTTCATGCTTCTCGTCCGCCCTTGCTATGATTGCGGCGACTGGATCCATGTTGGCGCCCATCTTCTCTGCGAACTCCATCACGGAGAAGAGGTACGCCCTCGTCGACATGTAGTCGACGTACATCCTCCTTGCCCTGTGGATGGTCTCAAGATCCGAGGGTATGGGGTTCTTGGAGAGGTACATCATCAGGTTCACTGCGAAGTCGCCGTAGTATGGCCAGCGCATGAACACCACTCCGCCGGCGGGGGTCCAGTCGCAGGTCATGGCGAAGCACCTCCCCTCGCCTATGTCCCAGGTGGCCCAGAACGGGTTGACCTTCCCGGTGGGGCCCACCAGGCGTGCGAGCTCGTCTGCGCCATCTTTCAGCCTGACCTCGTTTCCGTCGTAGTACTGCATCCAGGGCCACCTCTTGCCCAGCGGCAGGGTGGAGAGGAGCTCATGATCCGGCCTCAGAATCTCGACCCTTCCCCCCATCCACCCACCGGTGATGCACCAGACCGGCAGGATGTCCTGCACCACCGTCGGCCCCCACGGCGGATTGGGCCTTCCGCCGAAGCCCGCGTTTCCACCTATCATCACAAGTCCGGATCCGTCCTTCATAACCGCGTCCTTGAACCACTGGTAGTGGCGATCCTCGAAAATCGTCACATCCGCGTCGCTGATGATGATGGCGTCGTTTTCCGCCAGCTTCTCGTAGGTTCTTGGTATGTACTGCCTGAACATCCTGCGCGCCTCCTCGCGAGAGACGCCCTCCATCGCGCTGGGCCACGCAAAGGAGAGATCGATCAGCGGCTCTGCTGCCAGAATCGGATACGGACTCGAAGCGCTGTAGTCACCGATGTAGAGAACCCTTACCCTGCCAGTCTCCGGGTCCTTCCTTGAAACCCCCGGCGGAAGCGCAAGTACTGATAGCGTCAGGGCCGCGACCACGAGAGGAGACGGTCGAATCCGCAAACCCACGTCTCAGCGGTTGCAAGGAATCGTTAAAAAGTTTCGGTCCTGATCGAAGATGGAAAACTGCCTCCCGTTCTAGCTGCTCCGAGGGCCGTCCGCCTAGAAGGCCAGATACGCAATAGATTAAAGTCGGGGCGGAGTGATCGCCGCTGGGTGGTTTCGTGGCCCCCACGGCCCAAAGGGAGTCCCAGAAAGCTGCATCCTTTGCGAGGCATAGGTTTCTTTACACTTTCCTGTTCCTATCTATTCTGCAACTGATACTTCTAAGCAGCGTTTCACTCGCGACACCTCCCTCTCAGAATCCTTGCCGCGTGCAAGGCCGGGGAGGGAAGGATCGAGGTCATCAAGGGTTGGTTCCTGTCCGAGCCTTCGTTTACCGGCGTCGTGA
>CAYWSC010000233.1:0-3780 GCA_964460695.1 Hadarchaeota archaeon (SeqCode) | reverse complement strand
TCGTCCTGGTGGCCGGGTTCGGAGGCCTCATGTTTAGAGAGGTGCTTAGACTCGCCGACATCGCAAGCTCCACCGGGCTCAACATGTTCGTCTCCAAGATTTACAACTATCTGGGTCCCCTCATCGCGCCCAACCAGATAACCGTTGTGCTTTTCGACTGGAGAGGCTTCGACACACTGGGCGAGGCCATGGTGCTGGTCACAGGGGTGATTGTGACCGCCATGATCTTCGGCAGGGGTGCACGCTCAGCGTCTGGGGAAAAAGATGAGGACGAACACGGGGACAAAGAGTTGGAGAAACCTCACGATTCGGTGATCATCGGCCTGATAGGTTATCCCGCGCTCATCGCGATAGTTGCATACGCCATCGTGATAACCCTTGGCGGGCACATAACGCCTGGGGGAGGATTCCAAGGCGGGTCGATAGCCGCCTCGGGCTACCTGCTGGGCGTGGTGGCCTACGGGCTTAAGAGGAACCCGATCAGGATGGGCCACCTTGCGCTTTCCTCCTTCGAAACCCTAGGTGCCCTTACCTTCCTTGGCCTGGGGCTAGTTGGGCTAATCGCAACCGGATACTTCCTCTACAACACCGGCTCGAACCTGGGCTACCTCGACGTGTTGGACCCTGCCGATGTGTCCAGTACCTACTATTCACCTGCCGAGTCCGGTGTTGCAGCGAGCTTTGGTTACCCCGATGCCCCCGGTAGATCCTATATGGGGCCGGGCATACTGCCATACCTGAACATAGCCATATTCCTGAAGGTCCTCGGCGGCCTCTCCACTGTCGTGCTGGTTTTGACGGAGGCGAAGAAGAGATGAGCTTTCCCGTTCCCGTGGGCGAACTTGTCTTTGCACTCGTCCTTGGACTGGTTCTAGGCTCTAGGCTTGGCCCCGGGCCCGGGGAGGGAAGAGTCAGGGTGGGATACGCCTTTGCCCTTCTCGCCGCCGTCTTTCTCTACGGCTCGTACGACTTCTACACCTATACCTTGGGTGGGGTGGTCCTGCAGAGGACGTGGTACTGGCCCGGGTTGTCAGGAGCCTTCCTCTTCTCGACACTCGGAATACTCCTGGGGCGGGAGTTGTCGAAGGCTAGAGTGACTTCGAAAGGAGGTACCAGCTAGTGTTCGTAACGACGTCTGAGTGCACGAACTGCGGAGAATGCATAAGGCAGTGCCCGACCCAGGCCATAACCGAGATCGAGGGACACGTGGTCAGCTGTATCACCTGCGGGATGTGCGCCGACATCTGCCCCACCAAGGCGATAACACTGAACAAGTACGGCGGCTTCGTTGTCGATAGGGACAAATGTACCAGATGTGGCCTCTGCCAGGCCGTATGTCCCATGAGCATAATCAAGCTAGATCCGTATCCCCTGGGCATATGTGCTAGGTGCGGCAAGTGCGTGGATGTCTGCCCTGTCAATGCCCGGGTTGACGGCGAAGTCTTCCTGAAGTACCGAAAGGAGGAGCTGGTCGACAAGCTGCTCAGCCTGGCCTACATAGAGAAGACGGCGGAGGAAGTCAAGGCCCAGATGGAGCAGGTCGCCGAGCCGGCGAAGACGATCAGCAAGCGGACGATAACCATCGATCGTGAGGAGTGCATCCTGTGCCGCAGGTGCGAGTGGGTCTGCCCGGCATCCGCAATAAAGCTTGAGGTGGAGACGGAGGGATGCACGCGTTGCGGCAGGTGCGTAGAGGTCTGCCCCTTCAACGCAATAGACCTAGAGAACTACCAGATGCTGAAGCGCTGCACGAAGTGCCTGAAGTGTATTCCCGAGTGTCCCCAGGGCGCGATATACGTGGACAGGGGAGAGGTCAAGATCCGGCCACCGGAGGGGGAGATCAGGGGATCGATTTCCTGGTGCGCCAACTGTGGCATATGCGAGCTGAACTGCCCGACCCACGCGATCTACAAGGATAGGGGAAGGTACCTGAACGATCCAAGCCTCTGCATACGCTGCGGCAGCTGTGTAGAGGTCTGCCCCATGGGGGTGAGGGATGAATACGAAGGGATCTTCAAGGGCACCTGCATCCTCTGCGGCAAGTGCATTAAGGAGTGCCCGGAGAACGCGATCTCCTTCGCCAAGGTAGAATGGGACGGATCTGTTACGGATGCCTGTACTAGGTGCGGGACGTGTTCAATGGTGTGTCCAACGCAAGCGATAACCCTCAAGCCGGGCAAGAGCGTGAAGGTCGACCTCGACAAGTGCATACTATGTGAGACCTGCGCCTCCTACTGTCCCTACGATGCAATACCGATCCTAACCTCGCTCCCCAAGAAAACGGTGGTCGAGGGCACGACCAAGATAGACAAGGATCTCTGCGTCCACTGCATGCTCTGCGTGCAGGTATGCCCCCACGACGCGATAAGCGAGGACATAGAGGTGGATCTGGAGAAGTGTATTCACTGTGGGGCCTGCGAGCAGATATGTCCCGTCAACGCCATCAGCGTGTGGAGGAGGTTCAATGACGGAAGGGAACTTGGACGGAGGTGACAAGCGGTGCCCGTGAGCAGCTTCATCAGAGTAATAGCGAGGGGGATCTATACAAACGCCGCCCGGATTCTCTTCAGAGCGGATCGAGCAACGAGCATGGAGCTTAGAAAGGCCGTCTTGACCGGAGAGGTTCAGCCTCTCACAACCGAGAACTGGGACGGCTGCCTCGGCTGCGGGGCATGCGCGAACATCTGCCCCATGAACTGTATCACCATGGTCCCGTACGAGCCCCCTGTGGAGATTATTCCCGGGTACGTCAAGACGAAGGTTCCCAAGATAGACTCGATGAAGTGCATCTACTGCTTCCAGTGTCACGACAACTGCCCCGTCACCGCCCTCTTCGGCCTGCCCGCCACAATTCACCCGAGGGAGGTGGCTCACCCGAGAGACCTGGATGCCATGACCAAGGATCCAACCCAGCTTCTCAAGAAGCCTGTGAAGATACCCCAGAAGAAGATAGTCGAGATCCAGAAGCTTCTCGCCGACGAGGCAAGCGAGCTGCTGAAAGGTGGGTCGAAATGAAGTCGCTGGCTAGAAAGAGGGCAATACATGTAATGGTGGTCTATACGGGCGGCTGCAACGGCTGCGACATAGAGATAGTCGCCGCGATGTACTCGCCGATCCACGACTTGGAGCAGTATAACGTCATGTTGACCTGGAATCCGAGGGAGGCAGACATCCTCCTCGTCACTGGGCCTGTAACCAAGAAGATAGCGCCGGCCCTAAAGGAGATATACGAGGCCATACCCGAGCCGAAGGTCGTTGCGGCGGTGGGGGCCTGCGCGATAAACGGAAACGTGTACAAGAATCTCGGTGGAGATCTCGGGTCAAGCTGGGAGATAGTGGGGCCGGTGGAGAACATCATACCGGTGGACGCGAAGGTCCCGGGATGCCCACCGAGGCCCGAGGACATCATCTCCGCCGCCGCAGCAGCCATCAAGATACTTGCTGAGAGGTCCGACTGATGGAAGAGGAAAGAGACGATTACTCCGAGTTCATGGGCAAGGGGAAGGCCCGGGAGAGGACCTTCGAGTGCGAGGTGCCGATAGGCTTCGTCCACTCCGCATTGCTAGAGCCATACAGGACGAGGTACTTCATAGAAGACGAGATCGTGAAGGACTGCGAAATAGAGGTGGATCCGGCTCACCGCGGGATCGAGAGAATCTTGGAGGGAATGCCGGTAGAGAAGGCAAATATAATCACCGAGAGGATATGCGGCATATGCTCCCACGGACACCTCTTCAACTCCGTTAGAACCGCCGAGATAGGTCTGGGAATAGAGCCTCC
>CAYWSC010000232.1:0-3784 GCA_964460695.1 Hadarchaeota archaeon (SeqCode) | reverse complement strand
ATCATCTTTGAGGGGATGTCCCGCATGACCCTCTTGACCCTCCCCCACGGCGGGACGATCCTCTTTATCTCGACCAGCCTCTCCAAGAGGCCCGTATCGTCCAGGGGCTGGTACTCTCCCCGCCTCCACATCTCGTAGAGCCCGGTTCCACGGATCACAAGTGTGGGGTAGATCTTCAGCTCATCAGGTCTGAACCTCTCATCCTCGAAGAGGGCCCTAAATGACTCAAGATCCCTTTGCGGGTCCGATCCGGGCAGACCCACCATCATGTGGGCGCATATCTTCAGGCCGCCCCTCCTTGCGGCGTGGAAGGCCGATGCGACGTCCTCGACGGTGTGGCCCCTCTCGGTGATCTGGTAGACCTCGTCTGAGAGGGTCTGGACGCCTATCTCGACCCTCGTCGCCCCGAGCATGAGCATCTCCCAGACCTGGGCGGGGCTACACCAGTCAGGCCTAGTCTCAAAGGTTATGCCGACCGGCCTGGACGGGGCGAGGGCCGCGCGCCTCATCACCTCGGCAAGACTCATCGGCCTGCCTCTGGGTCCTTGTGCCTCGACCATTGCCTGGAGGCATCTAGCCACAAACCACCTCCTGTACTCCAGGTCCATGGCCGGGAAGGTGGCTCCCTGGACTATCAGCTCGACCTTCGAGGTTGGGTGGCCCATCGCCCTGAGCTGTCTTATCCGGGTGGAGACCTGTAGGTAGGGGTCGAAGCCGCACTGTCTGGCTCTAAGCGAGGCTGGCTCGTTGCCCGTGTAGCTCTTCGGCGCGTCCTTGTAGGTTGGACAGTAGATGCATCTGCCGGGGCAGGTCTGGATGGGAGAGGTCTGCACCGTGACAACGGCGACGCCGCTGAGCGTCCTCGTAGGTTTGCGGAGAAGGAGGGAAAGGGCCAGTGGCCTCTCGTGATCTGTGGCGTAGGAGAGTATGGTTGTCGAGGGCGGAACGTATCCTAGGCCCAGCTGCTTTGAGAGCCTCCTCTTCTCCTCCTCAACCTTCCTCCTGCTGGCCAGGGCTCCGCTTGCTATGCCTTCAAGGATCTGCCTTGAGAGCGTCCTGACCAGCTCGTCTTCGGACATCTTCTCCTTCTCCTCTCGACCGTGATAGGTCTGCAAATAATATTTATTAGACGCTCACCGGAGGAGGTGATAAGTTCTGCCCCGGTAGTGTAGCGGCCTATTCCCCTCCTTGGGGAGGCCAGTCATCTGGGACTGTCACTCCCAGGACCCGGGTTCAAATCTCGGCCGGGTGGGGGTAAGGGTCTCCTTGCCTCCCGGAAAGCGCTAACAATCCGGGTTCTGGGGTTCGGCGGCCTTGTGGTCGCCTCATGGGCTTCTCGGTAATATTTTTAAGAGCCGAGGGGCTCTCTTGATTGTTAGAAAAACACACGGAGATATGGCGCTCTATCGGCGTCGGTCCGGAGGATGGCTTGAGCCTAACGTTGATGGACCGCCTCCGCGCCATGGCACAGGGGATGAGGACCCAAGTTCCGGATGCCCGTGCATCCTTTGGGTCGGATGCGGATTCGGCCCCCTGGCAAAGGCAAGTTAAAGCCACTTGCGACCAGAAACCAACGCGAACTCCGGTTGATCCTGCCGGAGGGCATTGCTATTGGGGTTCGACTAAGGAATGCTAGTCGACCGCCGTTCCTTCGGGAACGGAGGGGCGAACGGCTCAGTAACACGTGGCTAACCTGCCCTCGCGTGGGAAATAACCTCGGGAAACTGAGGCTAATGTCCCATAGGGGAGGATGTCTGGAATGACGCCTCCCTGAAAGCTCCGGCGCGCGAGGATGGGGCTGCGGCCGATTAGGTAGTAGGTGGTGTAACGGACCACCTAGCCGACGATCGGTACGGGCCGTGGGAGCGGGAGCCCGGAGACGGGTACTGAGACAAGGACCTGGGCCCTAAGGGGCGCAGCATTCGCGAAAACTCCGCAATGCGCGAAAGCGTGACGGGGGAACCCCAAGTGCCAACACAACGTGTTGGCTTTTCTGGAGTGTAAAAAGCTCCAGGAATAAGGGCTGGGTAAGACCGGTGCCAGCCGCCGCGGTAACACCGGCAGCCCGAGTGATGTCCGCGTTTATTGGGCTTAAAGCGTCCGTAGCCGGCCTGTTAAGTCCCCGGTCAAATCCGGCGGCTTAACCGTCGGTTATCTGGGGATACTGGCAGGCTTGAGGCCGGGAGAGGTCAGAGGTACTCCAGGGGTAGGGGTAAAATCCGATAATCCCAGGGGGACCACCAGTGGCGAAGGCGTCTGACTGGAACGGGCCTGACGGTGAGGGACGAAACCCTGGGGAGCGATCCGGATTAGATACCCGGGTAGTCCAGGGCGTAAACGATGTGGGCTGGGTGTGGGCCAATCGGAAGGATTGGTCTGTGCCGAAGCGAAAGCGATAAGCCCACCGCCTGGGGAGTACGGTCGCAAGGCTGAAATCCTGGCAGTTGGTTGAGCTTGGCTGCCGGGACGGTGAACTTAAAGGAATTGGCGGGGGGGCACCACAAGGGGTGGAGCCTGCGGTTTAATTGGATTCAACGCCGGGAATCTTACCAGGAGCGACAGCAGGATGAAGGCCAGGCTGACGACCTTGCTGGACGAGCTGAGAGGAGGTGCATGGCTGCCGTCAGCTCGTACTGTGAAGCGTCCTGTTAAGTCAGGCAACGAGCGAGACCCACGCCCTCAGTTGCCAGCAGATCCGGAAGGATGCTGGGGACTCTGAGGGGACCGCCATCGATAAGATGGAGGAAGGAGTGGGCGACGGTAGGTCAGTATGCCCCAAATCTCCCGGGCTACACGCGGCCTACAATGGCCGGGACAATGGGCTGCGACTCCGAGAGGAGAAGCCAATCCCCTAAACCCGGTCTTAGTCCGGATTGAGGGCTGTAACTCGCCCTCATGAAGATGGAATCCCCAGTAACCGCGTGTCAACATCGCGCGGTGAACATGTCCCTGCTCCTTGCACACACCGCCCGTCACACCATCCGAGTGGGGTGCGGGTGAGGTCCGGTCCTCCGGGTCGGATCGAACCCACGCCCCATAAGGGGGGTTAAGTCGTAACAAGGTAGCCGTAGGGGAACCTGCGGCTGGATCACCTCCTATACCCCTGGCCCGCCGAAACGGCGGGCCCTTGCCGCCAAAAGGTGGGCCGAATCCGCACCTCTCCGTGGGCCGGTAGCTCAGCTGGTAGAGCACGGCCTTTGCGAGGCTGAGGCCCCGGGTTCAAGTCCCGGCCGGTCCATTCCGGTCCACGGAGTGCAAAGAGTGCAAAAGTGCAGCCCGCGAGGAATCGGGTCGTCGGACCTGGGCTCACGGGCCAAGACCTTATCTCCTCGTTCCGTGCGAGGCAGGTAAGCCATAGGCCCAGTTCGGAGCAATCCGAAGAAGTGAAACTAGTGAGTAGACGCCTTAGGCAATACGCCGCCTAGAGGATGGCTTAGCTCGAGCGTCGACGAAGGGCGTGGCAAGCTGCGATAAGCCCCGGCGAGGCGCAAGCAGCCCTTGAACCGGGGATCCCCGAATGAGAGTTCTCGTGGATCCTCCTATGGAGAGATCCACACTCCGTGAGGAGGGAGAACCCCCTGA
Organism: Hadarchaeota archaeon (SeqCode); assembly: GCA_964460695.1. Lineage (GTDB taxonomy): Archaea > CAYQAE01 > CAYQAE01 > CAYVLA01 > CAYVLA01 > CAYWSC01. Next base: position 202 of record CAYWSC010000232.1, on the reverse strand, counting down.
ATTGAAACATCTTAGTAAGGGGAGGAAGAGAAAGCAATACGCGATGCCCCCAGTAACGGCGAGTGAAAAGGGCACAGGGCAAACCGAACCCCCTCGGGGGGATGTGGTGTTCGGGCGGTCCTATAAGCCCGTTTTCGCCGAAGTCGAAGTTCGCTGGGATGCGGCGCCGCAGAGGGTGAAAGCCCCGTAGACGTAAGGCAAA
>CAYWSC010000231.1:0-3788 GCA_964460695.1 Hadarchaeota archaeon (SeqCode) | reverse complement strand
CAGCATCGCTACCTGATGGGCTCGCTGCAGCTCATAGTTGCCGTGAAGGAGGTAGACAGGTGACCCTCCGGTCGACCTTCAAGCTCGTCCTCGAATGGGCCTTCAGGTGGATCCCGGTTGAGACCGAGCCCGGACTGAGGATCTTCGGCAATCCGAACAGGTCGAGCCCGGTTCTGTTGACCTGTAACTACGACCTGACCGTGAGGAAAGTCTCAAGATACCTTCGAGGAATAGACTGCTACCTCCTCGTCGCTCCGTCGCGAGGCATAAACGTCTGGTGTGCGTCCTGCGGGGGCGACCTCAACCAGCATTCAGTCATATCGGTGATAAAATCCAGCAGGATCGACGAGAAGGTCGACCACAGAACCCTCATTCTCCCCCAGCTGAGCGCCCCGGGGATAGCCGTGGACCGTGTCAAAGAGGAGACGGGCTGGAGCGTCAACTTCGGGCCAGTCTACGCCGAGGACATTCCCGCCTTCCTCGAGAAGGGCTCGAAGGATCCGAAGATGAGGTCAGTCCGGTTCGACATCGCTCAAAGGCTTGAGATGGCGACGATATACTTCGTCACAGTGGGACTGATCCTCCTAGTCCTGTTGCTCCTCTTTTTCAGAACACACGCCGCCGATGTTCTTGGGCTAACGGCCGTCATGATCTACGGAATGTACATCGCCTTCCCCCTCTTCCCCTTCAGTTCAGGCTTCCTGAACACGGCCCTCTCAGAGGCCGTGACAGCGACGGCTATCCTCTCCGGCTCCACAGCTCTGACGGGCCGCCCCCTAGGCCTGGCACACCTTCTCATCACCTCGCTCATCGTCTCAGCGATTGTGGGACTGGACTTCAACGGCACCTCACCGACACATAAGAGCGACCTGGGAGACTTTCTCTACAGGAGAGGGAGGAAGAGGATGCGTTTCTTGACGGGCGTCTATGAGCTGGGAACCTACGGAGATATAGTGCTGAACAGTGAAGCCTGCTTGGGGTGCGGCATCTGCATCGACGTCTGTCCGAAGGGAGTTTTTGAGATTCGCCCTGCAGCCAACACGGTCAAGATCGCTCGGCCTGGAGAATGTGTCAACTGCGGCGCGTGCATCGCGCAGTGTCCCGCAGACTGCCTGGAGATAGCCTGATTCTCCCTGATCCTCGAACCGGGGGTAGTTCCCAACCCGTCGAGCCCTGACCCATCCAACATTTCGAATCGTATCCATACCGAAAGAACAGATCTGACCAATCGGCATGGAGCACAGCCACCCGTCATACGGGAATGCGATCGATAGCGGCGGCCGTCCGCAGAGCCGTAACCAAGGAGCAGTCCATCATGCATAGAGGCATAGAGGGAGACCGGTCTCCACATCGTTTAGCACCACCAGACCCGTGATGTTCGGCAGGCCCTTTTGCGGATTAGAGGGATAACCCCCTATCCACTTGACCCCCGCCGGGTATCCCTCTGCGCATCCAGGTATCGCATAGATCGAGCCATGGCGGGCTAGATGTAACCCGACTTTCGGGGGCATCTGGTAGCGTCCGCTTCCCTTCATCCTGAACAGACCCCCTATGATCTGAACGGTCTCCGAGAGAGGCGGGCGGAGGCGTTGTACATCTACGCGCGAGAGGTACACGATGCGGCCGTCTCGTTTCAAATGGAAATCCTCCGAGGCCACCTACTCTGCTAGCCTCTAAGGACTATCTTCATCTCATAGCTTTCTTTGAGACGCCTAGACTTGCCGGCTTGTGCTGGTCAGCCCCAGGTCAGCACGAGATCCGTGCCGAGGGAAGGTTTTTCAAAAGGAGGATCCACGTCGCGATTGTCATGATTCTAGGAGTGATTCCAGCAAGATACGGGTCGACGCGCCTCGAGGGAAAGGTTCTGGCGGACATCGGCGGAAAGCCTATGATCCAGCACGTTTGGGAGAGAGCTCGACGTGCACGCCTCCTCGACCGCGTTCTGATCGCAGTGGATGATCCTAGGGTGCTTGAGGCTGCCCGTTCGTTCGGCGCCGAGGCCGTCATGACGTGCAAGTCGCATACCTGTGGGACAGAGAGGGTTGAGGAGGCATGTAGAGGGACCGACGCCGAGATCGTAGTGAACATCCAGGGCGATGAACCGTTCATAGAACCCGGGATGATCGACGAGGCGGTCGAGCCACTGCTCGGCACAGATATCCCTATGTCGACGATAATGCGTAGGATAACGAAGCCCGAGGAGCTTGAGGATCCAGGTGTCGTAAAGGTCGTGACGGACAGCAGGGGTTTTGCGCTCTACTTCTCCAGATCGCTGATCCCGTATCCAAGAAGGAAGGACCAGTTCGAAGCCTTCGAGCATCTCGGGGTCTACGCCTACAGGAAAAGCTTCCTCCAGCGTTTCGTAAGGATGAAGCCCACCCCGCTTGAAATCACGGAGGGACTCGAGATGCTGCGGGTCCTTGAGAACGGATTCAAGATCAAAGTCGTCCTCACCAAGTACCGTTATGAGGCGCTCAGCGTCGACACCCCGGAGGATCTGGACAGGGCGCGTAGGATCTATAGCGAGATGATGCAAGGTGAAGAGGTCTGAGGAAGCGCTCATTGACGAGATCTATGATGGACTTGAGGATGAGACCAAGGCCCGGGTAGAAAGAGCAATAGAGTTGTTCTGCAGGATAAAGAGGGAGCAAGGCAGGATATGCGTCCTCACGGGGAGCGGCCCCAACATACACGAAGGCGTCACGACTCTTATCGCCGAACTCATCAAAAAAGGGCTGGTCGACGGAGTCTTGACAAGCTCCGCCGTCGTCGCTCACGAGATGGCGGGCAGCCTGGAGGAGGTATACCGGGTCGACGGTGCCACCCTAGGGGTCGATTCCTCTATTCTTCCGGCAGACGGCAAGTTCGAGATATCCCTCTGCGACCCGGCCATCCTAGACGATATCGAAAGAGAGATCCCGGTCGACAGGGATCTAATCGAGAGAGCCATGAAACTACCCGGCGACAGGATCATAAAGGCCGCAGGCAACATGGCATATCCCCTTGGGCTGAGGACGGAGGTTATCTCCCACGAGGTGAGACTGCTAGCCATGTCTAGGGGGCTGAGCTTCGAAGAGGTAGCGGGTATGGGAAGCGATCCCATGACCATGATAGGGGCGGGTGCCAGGAAAGAGGTCCCGGTCCTGGTCACCGTGCCTCAGCTCGTCGGCGGCGGATACGTAGGGATCGAAGTCTCCCAGTCCATCACAATGGAGCAGAGGAGCCGTCGGATTGCAGACCTGCTCGCCTCCGCCGACATGATAATAGAGTCCGCGTTGGCCCTGGCCCAGGAGGTTCATGACGGACCTTTCGAGACCTACTCGGGCCACGGAATCTGGTCGGCATGGCTCGGCAGAAGGACCTTCAGAATGGATCAGAAGGAGATCGTGAGGATAGATCTGGACCCAAATCTCGAGGCGGCCTGGAGGAAGGAGAAGGAGAGTGCCCTCGTCGCCCAGGCGATAGCCAAGGGGATGCCCAAGACCAAGCTGACGGGAATACCCTTCAGGATGGAGATGTCAGGGTTCTGTCGCCTACCCAAGAGCCTTCCCATAGTCTCTGACATCGGGAAGATCTGGCCGATAATCGCGCTTAACGTGAGCAGGGAGCTGGGGACAAAGCTGGACTTCATCTCCTTCCCCCAGGAGACAGAGGAGGGAAGGGAGATGAGAAGATGGATAGTCCGGAGTGTCAGGCCTCTGGATAGGAAGACAATGCTGGCAGAGGCGGTTCCATGAAGACGGCCGTTGTCATCCCCGCGCGATACGGCTCCGAGGAGATCGAGTGCA
>CAYWSC010000230.1:0-3805 GCA_964460695.1 Hadarchaeota archaeon (SeqCode) | reverse complement strand
AAGCTCTCGCCTATACCATACGTGGTTCGAACGAGCATCCAGAGGCTCCCATCCAGCTTCTCAACGACCATGTGTTCGCAGGGCCTTATCTCTGACGGTTCTCCGGGGACCTCAGGACCCCCTCTCAGCGCGAAGGTCTTGCCCCCATCCACCGAGACGAAAACGTTTGGCCGTTTCTCCTCCTCGGGGATGTCAGGACGGGTGCTCCAGGGCCAGACGCACACCGGCATCAGCCACTCGCCGCTGGTAAGGACGAGGGGCTTGTTCATCATGACGCCGTTGAAGAGCCTCCTCGGCGCGGACCAGTTGGGCATCTCGGGTCCGGCGTCCTCTGTGCAGATAGCCCAGACGCCTGCGCGGCCGTCGAAGTGGTTGAAACTCTGTGCCCAGAAGAGCCAGAGACGTCCCTCGGGGTCGTGCCAGAGGCACGGGTCAAAGGCTCGAACAGGCGCTGGCGGATCTATGACCATTCGAATTGGCGACCACGTTTCGCCATCGTTGATGCTTGTGGCCACCATCACGTAATTCTCACCTTCTTCGCCAGTTCCGCCACCATACCAGACAGCCCATAGCCTTCCGTTCTCAGCCCTCTCTATTCCAGGAATCCCTTGGAAGAGGCGCAGGCTGTCCGAATACTCGGGGCCCGGAGTGGTGTTAACGACGGGAGCAGCCAAAGCAGAGTCAGGCGCCTGAGGATCCATGGCGGAGTCGCGGCAGCGAGGAAGATAAATCTGTCGCGCCAAGCGCTCTTGCCTAGGCACCGGTCAATGGCGGTTTCTATCCTCTCCTCCCTTTCCACCTAGCCTCCTTGGCGAGAAGGAGTCACCGTCACATATTTAAGCTAAATCCATGCTTTTGTGACTCGGGGCCGACCCACCTAGCATGACTTATCTTTGCGTCACTCTGACGTAGAACCTAGGAGCGAGGAAGAGGAAATGGGCGAAGACGTGGAAATGATGGAATTCGATGAGGACCTGATGACTGAGGAATCCTTCACCCGCTACCAGCAGATCATGGTGTATCCGGTGAAGCTCTCCTCGGGTGAGGATCTAGACTTCATCTCGGATCAGCTTAAGGAGGGAAACATACTCCTTGTGAACCTTTCTCCTCTCCAATCAGAAGACCCGGAGATCGCGAGGGGGATCATAGACCAGCTCAAGGGAGTGTGTACCGGGCTGAAAGGGGACATGGCGGCGATCTCAGAAGACGTAGTCCTCGTCGTCCCCTCCTTTGTAAAGATCGTCAAGCCCTCCGAGGAGGGCGCGTCTTCGGGTTCTTCTTAGACGTTGCGGGCCTCTCCCTTCAGGGTCAAGCGCTACATGAACCTATGGGTCTCTAGGTTCATGGGCGCGACTGCACTTATCCTAAGCATCCTGTTTATCGAGCCCGCTAGGCTCTCACACTTGTTGTTGTCCCCGTGCTGGACGAGAACCCTCTGGGGCCTCGGGGATGCCCTGCGGACGTAGCGCAGCAGCTGGCCCCTATCGGAGTGGCCACTGAATCCCTCTATGCTCAGAACGTTGGCATTGACCTTGATGACTTTGAGCTTCTCCTTTTCGTCGGTGACTGCAACCTCTCTAAGCCCCTTCTGGACTCTGCGGCCGAGAGAACCCTCGGCCTGGTAGCTGACGAATATCAGGGTATTTCTCGGATCCGGGGCTAGGCGCTTGAAGTACTCGATGACGGGTCCGCCGATCATCATGCCGGATGTGGCTAGGATTATACACGGCTCGCCTTCAACCACCTCATCCAGCTCGCCTGACTGGACGTTGTGGAATATCTCCGAGAGGAATGGATTCTCCTCGTTGTGGAGTATCCTGTTTCTCAGATCCTTGCACAGATACTCTGGGTATGCCGTGTGAATGGCAGTTGCGGCCCAGATCATGCCGTGAAGATAGACGGGAACCTGGTCCATGATCCGCTGGCGCATCTTCTCCTCTATCAGGACCATGAGCTCCTGCGCCCTGCCCACACTCAGCACGGGTATGAGGACCTTTCCACCGCGACGAACCGTCTCATTGACCACGCTGATCAGCTTTCTCTCCGCGTCGATCCTCGACTGCTGTATGTCGTCGGGGCCTCCGTATGTCGATTCTATGATGAGGCCCTCCAGCCTGGGAAACTTCGGGCTTGCTGGGGGAAGGAGCCTCGTCTTGTCGAACTTGAAGTCCGATGTGTAGGCGATGTTGTAGAGTCCGTCGCCTATGTGGAGGTGGGCTATCGCAGAGCCTAGGATGTGGCCCGCGTTGTGGAAGGTAAGCCTGATGTCGGGGGATATGTCCCTCACATCCCCATAGGACAGGGTGATCGTATGTTTAATCATCTCCTTGATGTCATTGGTGGTGTAAGGCGGCTCCTTGTTCTCCTTCATAGCTATGTCCAGATAGTCAAGCTGCAGAAGAGTCATCAGGTCGCGCGTCGGATCCGTGCAGTAGACCGGCCCGTCGTAGCCGTACTTGTAGAGGTAGGGGATGAAGCCACAGTGGTCTAGGTGAGCATGAGACAGGACAACCGCGTCGAGCCTGTCGATCTGGAACTCCGGCATGTTGAGGTAGGGATATGCCCTCGTGTTCTCCTCGTACGCCACGTTGACGCCACAGTCAAGCAGTATGTTGCTCTCCGGCGTGGACAGGAGGAGGCAGGATCGGCCGACCTCCCTCGCCCCGCCTAGGAGCGTTACCCGGATCCAATCCGTCTTACTCGTCGGGGTGCGGTAGATACGCCTTCCTATCCTGCGAAGTATCCTCTTTCTCTCCTTGCTCTCGCTCTGGAGGGTGTTGCGAATGTCCTCCATTATCTCGCTCTTTATAGGCGGCGTGCGAGTGACGTTTGGTGTCCACCTCGTCTCGGCCGTGATCTGCCTGAGGGTGGATCCCGCCTTTCCGATGACGAGGCCGAGCTTCTCGGCGTCTATCGTTACCTCACCCGCCTCCCTGTCGAAGACCATCTTGGTAATTCCGGCCTCGGCAGGGACGATCCTGCTTATCTTCTCCTGGGCCTCCTTCTCGTCGGTCAATACCGAGGAATCGGCCCTGACGATTATCCGTTTCCTGACCTTCTTAGCCAGCTCTCGCACCAGGTCTCCATTATCCACAAGTAGCTCGGGCCTGGTCGAGTAGATCACCAGAACGGGTCCCTCGAACTCCACGTTCGAGACCCATGAAGGGTCGGGCAGAGCCTCTATGATCTGCTTCTTTACGTTTTTCAGCTCGTCATTAGCCATCCATCCACCTCATTGCGCGGGGACCGGTTTGATGCTCTGGAGTATACCTCCGTGCCCTCTCTGGTTGGTCGACTTACATCGATGGATAAATTCCGTGACTTTGGGCTACAGTGATCGCCAAGGAAGAGAGCCCCTCACTTCTGATGACTGCTGGCTCCAGCGGCCACACACGGGAAACCTGGATCCAATCCATCTGTACCCCGGAGAACAGCGAGTATCGGGGCTAGATCTAACCCTTCTTGGCGAATTTATAAAGGTTTTCTCACTGTCCTCCGAGTTTGTCCCGATCCGGCAACGCCGCAGCGTGCCTTGGGTTCCTTTTGTTCCTAGGAGGCGACCATGATTCGCAGGGAGTTTCTAGTTGCAGGGGCAAGCCCTAGAACCATGATCACGATCTTCACGAACATGTTTAGATCCCGGTCATCTACGTATGTATCCAGAAGGTAGAGGATGAGGGGGACCAGTGCAATCTTCAACAGGTACATCACCGCTGCCGTCCCCGTGAGAGAGATTAGTGTCCTGGGGAGCACGTGCTGCTCGGCATAGCCGTAGAAGTCGACGCCTATGAAGGTGACCGTTGCA
>CAYWSC010000229.1:0-3817 GCA_964460695.1 Hadarchaeota archaeon (SeqCode) | reverse complement strand
CCGTCTACCTCCGCATCTTCATCTCTCTGTGCTTCTTCTTCATCCTCTCCTCATCTATCCACATGATTACGAACATCGAGAGGGCTGCCATTCCCAGGTATGGGGGAATGAAGTAGGAGGCAAGCTCAGGCTTTATCGCATAGGTGATCAACCCCGCTAGCACGAGGGTCGCGGCTATGAAGATGAAGAGGCTGACCGCGGTCTTCATGGTGGCGTCGGATCTGCGGCGCCTCTCCTCCCTCTCTTTCCGGCTAAGCTGGGGTGTCTCGATACCTCTCTGCTTGCCCTCAAACTCGGTGAGGACGGGTGTCCTCCCCATGAGCAAGGCTATAGCTGCCGTAAGAGAGCCTAGCAAGACCAGCAGAAGGGCGAAGAGCGGTGCGGCTACGGGCATCTAGATCACCCCCAGACGATCCTTCTGGGAGAGGATAAAAGCATTTCGTGATCCGGTGATCCGGGTGCTATCTAGGAGAACTTGAGTAGGTACCTGGCGCGTCAGGTCGATAGCCCCATTTTCTCCTCACATCAGATTAGATTAGCGGAAATGGATATAAGGAAGGGATACAGCCAAGGTCCAGTCTGTTAGGTCTCCTTCGGCGACAATCATGGCTACAGGTTGTGCACTGGTCACTGGAGGTGCCGGCTTCATAGGGAGCCATATGGTAGATCGGCTGCTCGAACTCGGATGGGACGTCTCGGTAATAGACAACTTCAGCAGCGGGAAGCCCGAGCGTCTCAACAAGCATCTCAATGATCCTAGGTTTCGGCTGATCCGTGGGGACATAAACGATCGAGAAGCCTTGCTAGGAGCGATGGATGGATGCACCCACGTCTTTCACCTCGCCGCCGACCCGGTGATAAGGGGCGGGTTCGATGACGAGGCAAAGAGGCGCTCTCCCACTAGGAACAACGTATCCGGGACGCAGGAGGTTCTAGAGGCGATGGTGAGAAGCGGGGCGGAGAGGATTCTCTTTGCCTCTAGCTCTACCGTCTACGGGGAGGCCAAGACTGTTCCCACGCCTGAAGATTACGGCCCTCTGAAGCCTATATCGATCTATGGGGCGAGCAAACTTGCTTGCGAAGGGTTTGTCACAGCCTACTCTCATGGCTTCGGCCTCTCCTACTGGATCTTTCGTTTCGCTAACATCGTCGGTTCTAGGGCGGTGCACGGTGTTGTCCCCGACTTCATCTCCAAGCTTAGGGACAATCCCGGAGAACTGGAGATTCTGGGCGATGGAAGACAGCAGAAGTGCTATATGCATGTTGAAGACTGTCTGGATGCCATGCTGTTCTGCATGAAGCACTCCAAGAACGAGATCTTCAACCTCGGCACAGATACCCCCATAAGCGTTGTGAGGGTGGCCCACATCGTCATCGAGGAGATGGATCTCAGCGACGTCGAGTTCAGATTCACCGGGGGCAGAAGGGGCTGGAAGGGCGATCTACCCCTAACCTACCTAGACATATGCAAGCTCAAGGCTCTCGGGTACTCTCCAACAATGGATTCCGAGGAGGCGGTTAGAAGGGCGGCCAGCGAGATCCTGGCGCAAGGGAGTTGGTAATCGTTTGCAGGTCGAAGGGGCCTCAGCCTCGTAAACCTGGGTGAGAAATCTTGGCCTCCGCCACGCGACATGGAAGAGAATCTGAGCTGCTGGAAAGAAGGGTCGCAACCGGCACTTTTCGGATATAACCTTAATATCTAGCTGGAGCCTCCTTGTCTCGGCAGGATGGAGGAAGGGTTTGAGTCAAGACGAAATGACCTTGCTAAGAGATAGGGCGCTGAGGATGCTGCGCTCTGCGAGGAAGAGCCTTGATGACGGAGACTACGATATCGCGGCATTCATGGCCGAGCAGGGGACGCAGCAATATGTGAAATCCCTGATCTTTGAACATACAGGGGAGGTTCCACGAGTCCATGCTCTCAGACAGTTGATCATGCTTCTCAGGGAGCTCGTGGAAGATCAAGAGGCTGTCGACGAGTTTGTTCGGAAGGAGAGGAGTCTGCTGATCCGACTCGAGGAGGCGTACCTATCCTCACGTTACGTAGCTAGGCCGTATGATAGGCAAGAAGCAGAGGAGCTGGTCGAGTTCGCAGAGGGGGTGTTGGATTTTGTCCGGTCTCTTAAGGTCAAGGGCTGAGATTGGCAGGATTGCACGGAGGTGGCGTTTCTGGTCAAGGGCCATAGCCAAGGCTGCAGTCAAAGTGCTGGGTCCCTGCAGGGTCTACGTCTTCGGCAGCGTGGCCGAGGGGCGCCAGACGGGGGGCAGCGACGTCGACATACTGATAGTCGTCAAGGATCATTATTTGGACGGCAGACGTAGAGGGGAACTAGTTGCCAAGATCGAGGAGCTGGCGGGGCTTCCCCTCTACCACCCTTTCGAAATACATCTTGCCTCTGAGGAGACGGTGGAGAGAAACCCCATATACCGAGATGCAGCGGCTAGAGGAGTCAGAGTGAATAGGGATACCGGCACTTCCTAATCTCGGCCATCGGCACTGTGCCTCGCCGATCGAGTCTGCGGGCCGATGCTTGGGCGTTGATCCCACCCTTGGCGATCAAGAGTCATCTGGGAGATTTTCTAGAGGTGAAGAAGTGACTCTCGCCGCAGCAGGGGTGCTCGGGTGTCTAAAGCAGTTGTCCGCCGTCCTCTAGGCGTCTCGGTCATAGTTGTCGTGGAGGCAAGTCTTACAGCGCCTTTCGCGTTCCTCGGCCTCTTTCTTGTGCTAGCCGCCCTCTTGACGTCCTATATTGCACCCAGCTCAAGTCCGTTTGGCCTCCTAGAGGCCGTCGGGGGCATAGCAATTCTGGCAGGCTGTGGGATATATGCTCTCATCCTCAGGGTCTCTGGAACATGAAAACCTGGGCGTGCATCGCGATGATCGTGCTGTCAGCAGTTTCGGCCTCGCTCTATCTCTTTTCCATTCTCTTCTCCATCGGCACGTCGGGTATCTTCGGGATTGTCCAATTTATCTGGAACGCCATCGTGGTGGTCTACCTCATAGCCAGATATGGCGAGTTTGGTGAATCGGCTAGGGTTCTGGTTTCGGCTCCGGGCGTTCAGTCAAGTGTTCAAGTCAATCCGGTCACAGACGAATATCAAGACTAGATGCCACCACTGCGGCCATCTGAATGGGGAGGACGCGAATTTCTGGGAGAAGTGCGGAGGCGAATTGTGCTTCTATTGTGGCGACAGGCCTCGGCGGGCGCTTTGTCGAAGGGCAAGAGGCGTGCCATTCCGCGCTTTTCCGAGGAGGCTCTGGGTTAACAGTTCTGGCTGTGCGGGTAGGATAGGACCCCATATTCTGGGGAATCGCCTATCGATCTCTTCGAGTGGAATGTCTACAGAGGCCTCCAAGTAGACAAGAGTCTCTCTGCCGGCGGTCCGCCGAGCGCGGGTTCTACGGGTCTCGCACTCGATGAGTAAGGATCGCAAATGGCTAGGCATGAACTTATCCTCTACTTTTATACCCCTCATCTGGGGTAGGAGCCGAGGAGGCCTCGAGGGGGCTTTGGGAGAGATGACGTTTACGTTCGAACCTGTGTCGCGAGGAGTCTCCGGCTGCCGGCCACCAACTCGGTTCGTGCCCCCTGTGGCAATAGGTTGACGGCCTCCTCGTCGATGGGAAACCACATGGAGAGGAGGTGAGAAAGAAGTTGAAGAGACTGGCACTTATCCTCTGTGCGATGCTCGTTCTCGCAGTCGTGGGAACGAGTGCCTTCGCGAAGAAGGGCGGCATACCTTATGGAAAGGGCTACGGAAGGGGAGGAAGACACGGGTCTGCACAGCCGACGCCAGGCATTGTGGAGATGAACAG
>CAYWSC010000228.1:0-3839 GCA_964460695.1 Hadarchaeota archaeon (SeqCode) | reverse complement strand
CAAGATACTCCTCGACCCAAGCTCTATGAAGGAGATGGGGCTTGTTAGAAGTCCGTACAGCATTCATCATAGGACGGGCCTCGTGTCGATGCCCCTGGAGCCCGACGAGGTCGAGGAGTTCGAGCCCTCCATGGCGACTCCTGAGACAGTCCTCGAGAGGTTCAAGAGGAGGGGAAATGAGTTCAAGCTCGAGCCCAGGGATCCAACCGGTCTTGTCGAGGCCACGCTCCGCTGGAAAAGAAGCATATAAGATCGGGTCAAGCAGATGCCAACTCGTTGATGCCCAACTAGGGGGCAGAATCTTTGGGAGAAAAGGATGACATAATCAGGCGCGGCCGATTTGAGGCCCCTCAGGATAGGGAGGCGGCGGCTTTCCTCTCCTCCCTAGATCAGGATCGAAGGATGGCTGCTGCCGACATATGGGTTGACAAGGCACACATTCTGATGCTGTGGAGACAGGGCCTCATCGCCGATGATCACGCGAGGAAGCTGCTAGACGAACTCGACTCGATAGCGAGGGATCTAGAGAAGCTGTCCTCCAACGGCTACGAGGATATTCACCTCATGATAGAGACCGAACTCATCCAAAGGTTGGGCGAAGATATCGGAGGCAGAATACACACGGGACGATCTCGCAACGACGAAGTTGCGACGTGCCTCCGGATAGTCTTGAGAGACGAGATACTCGAGCTAGTAGGTGGTCTGTGCGAACTGGAACAATTGCTGCTCGACATGTCGAGGAGGCACACCAAGACCGTAATGCCAGCCTATACCCATCTCCAGAGGGCGCAGCCGACAACGCTGGCCCATCACCTCTTGGCCCACTGCGAGGCGTTGCTGAGGGATGCCGGCCGGCTCGTTGATTGCTACCGCCGCGTCGACGTCTGTCCTCTCGGGGCGGCAGCCGTTGCGACGACTTCGCTTCCAATAGACCCAGAGCTCACCTCTACGTTGCTCGGGTTTGCTGGGACATTCAGAAACTCGATGGATGCGGTCTCCTCTAGGGACTTCTTGGTCGAGGCGCTTTTCTGCCTATCGAGCGTCGCCCTATCTCTCAGCAGGATGGCAGAGGAAATCGTCCTTTGGAGCACCTCTGAGTTCGGCTTCTTGTCCCTGTCGGATGAATTCTCCTCAACCAGCTCAATCATGCCTCAGAAGCGTAATCCCGACGTGGCGGAGCTGATCCGCGCAAGGGCATCCTCGGTCCTCGGCTCCCTCGTTTCGGCGATGACAATCTGCAAGTCTCTTCCTTTCTCGTATAACAGGGATCTCCAGGAGGCGACGCCGCACCTTTGGGCCGGCCTTGATCTCGTCAAGGCTATGGTCAACGTGATGAGGGGCATCGTCTCCTCTGCAAAGGTCGACGAAGGCGCGCTGAGAAGGGCTGCTGCGAGGGACGGCCTGTGGGCGACCGACCTCGCAGACCTACTCGTCACCCTGGAAGGGCTGCCGTTTAGGACGGCCCATTCCATCGTCGCAGAGATCGCTAAGGATGGTCTCCATGACCTTGACGCACAGACGTTGAAGAGACGGGTCCGGGAAGCGGCGGAGAGATTCGCCGGGAGGCCGATCGAGATCCCGACGGACGAGTTGTCAAGGCTTCTGGACCTAGGCTACTGCGTCGAGGCAAGAGGGATAAGGGGTGGACCGGCACCACGAAGCGTGGAGAAAGCTATAGAGGAGGTTTCCGCGGAGGTCTCGGAGATTCTGCGCTGGAGAACGGAGCGCACAAGGGCGATAGACGATGCGCGCAGAAAGGTAGCTACGATGCAGGCTGAGATCTAGGTTTGACAGAGGCGGTGGATCTGACAGCTTCGCAGAGGGAAGTAGACAGGGAGAGAGTTCTTAAGTACATCTCGATGGCCGAGGAGGCGCTTTCTCGCGCTCTTGACGAGGGAGAGAAAGACGCAGTCCTAGAGAAGGCTACGAGATACATAGCTGATGCTCGATACTACCTATCTCGGGGAGACGAACCAACCGCCCTCTCCTGCGTCAGCTATGCCCATGGACTGATAGATGGGCATGTCCAGACGGTCGGGTTGCCCATGAAGGAGCTAGTGAGGCCGGTTCTGGCACATATCTACGTACGGAACTTGGAAGAGCGGCTCCCAGGGAGACGCAACTTGTCGGCCGTCACAGAACTCCTGTCGCGCCTGTTAGCCGACCGCTTGGTGGATCGGGGCCTTGTGACCAGGACCTCTGGCATCGAGAGGCTGACGCCGAAGGGAAGACGGATGATCAAGGTGGGACTCGGTGCTGGCGTGTTCGACATCCTTCACCCCGGGCACGTTCTGTTTCTAGAGTGGTGCAGGAGCCAGGTGGATGTCCTGTGCGTCGTAGTGGCCCGCGACCACACGTCCTTCAAGAGGAAGGGGAGGTTCCCGGTGCAGGCGGAGGAGGATAGACTCCGGGTTCTCGCCGGCCTTCAGTTCGTAGGCTACGCGTGCCTTGGGGATCAAGACGATCGATACTCCCCCGTTCTGAGGATCCAGCCGGATGTGATCTTCCTGGGGAGGGATCAAGAGGAAGATGAGGACCGACTGCGGTCAGACCTAGCCGATAGAGGCCTAACGGTGGAGGTCCGGAGGTCTCCTGTCTGGGATAACGGCGAGCTCTCCAAGACAACTAGGATACTCGAGAGGATTAGGGATAATTCTCTACGCGGGGAAGTAGGGAACCGTGACAGTTAGGGTGTCTCCGTCCTTAAGCATCAAGGCCTGCCTGAGGTTGACGGGGGCGACGACTTCGACCACATCTGGCGGGTAGTGGGTTCTGTCCGGAATGAAGACTGCTCCGAAGACTCGTCCCGCGATGTTGGCTGGAATGGCCTTGCCTCCTCCGAAGGTCCTGCTTCCTGCAACGAATCCTTCAATCTCCACGCCGTAGAGCTGGGCCAGCTGTCTCATGTCTTCGGACCTGATGACAGTGATGTTCAGCGTGCCCGGATAAGGATCGAAGCCGATTTTCTCCTTGAACTGTCTACGGTATCCGTCTTGGCTGACGTAGTAGGCGCCTTCCCCCAGACCGGTGAACACTTTTCCCTCAATCGTGTGGCTCTTGAAAATATCACTTAGAGTCATGTACAGCGTCCTCAGCTCGCGAACGCCCTTCTCGGTGAGCCTCAGTTCCTGTGTCCTACCCCTCTTTCTCCGGACAATCAGCCCATTCTTCTGCATCTGGCCGAGAACGCGGCTGGCGGTCTGCTGAGACCTGTTGACAGCCTGCCCTAGCGCGCGCGTGGAGAGGGCGACTAGGCGGCTAGCACCGCCTAGCCTGGCGATATGCACCAGGTAGGGCACGAACTCGTCCTTCATTGGTCACTCCCACAGATCATGGTGCCTATTCCTCTGTCGGTGAGAAGCTCGAGGACCAGAGAATGAGGGATCTCACCGCTTAGGATATGTGCACGTTCAACCCCGCCCTGGACAGCGCGTATGCAGGACAGAACCTTGGGCAGCATCCCGCCTCTGATCACTCCTTCATCTATCAGCTGCCTCGCATTGCTGACCGTTAGGGTGGAGATCAGGCTGTCAGAATCCGAGGGGTCTCTGAGGATGCCTGGGACGTCGGTCAAGACGACGTACTTCAACGCACCCAGTGCGACCGAAAGCTCGCCGGCGAGGGTGTCGGCGTTGATGTTCAGACCCTTCCCATCCCCACTCGAGCCTATGGGAGCAATGACGGGTATGAACTGAGAGCCGGAAAGAGTTTCGATGACGCTGGTGTCGATGCGTTCGACCTCTCCCACGCGTCCGAGTCTTGGGTCCTTCATCTTGGCTCTTATCAGCCCGCCGTCTTTTCCAGAGAGGCCTACCGATCGTCCACCGTGCTTCTGAAGG
>CAYWSC010000227.1:0-3847 GCA_964460695.1 Hadarchaeota archaeon (SeqCode) | reverse complement strand
AATGACCACAAGGCTACGTTTTCTGGATGATAGTATGCCTCGACCACTGGACTAACCTCAATGCGACTAGCGACACTAGCTTCTTGATGGGCTCGCATGACCATCTCAAGACCCTTCGATTCATACGCCGGTCCAACCGATAGCAACCACGACACATGAGACGAGACCACAACATTGGCCTCCCTGCATAGTTGAAGAATTTCCTGCACGAGTCCCGCTAGTCCCTTCTTATCCAAGACCTCCAAACTACTCTCCAACTCGTCCTCCTCGTAGAGAGGCTCCCACGGATTGTCTGGCCTCCTCTGGATCTCGAAGACGAACCTGTCGCCTCCCTTCGAGTAGAAGAGTACTGATCGCCCAGTCTTGGTCGATCTGAAGCCAACTGAGATCCAACGAACACGCATCTGAGAATCGAACTCGACCACCACGCCAAGTAGTCGGAGTGGACCACTTCTCATCTCCGCCCATGAGAATACCAGTGATCCTCTGATATCGCGAATAGTCTCGGTCAAGGATAGGTTGTCCACCGTCCTCTCGTGCCTCGGAAATGCCTGCGGAAAGATCAATCCGACAACGAGAAAAAGCGTCACGAAGGTGATGACGAGGAGTCTTCTCACCTCTGGCTGCGGGACGAGCCTCTCTTGATGCTTGCCATACAGCCTCAGAATAACGAAACCCATGACAATCATGACTACAATCGGAACGAGGTACCATGCAAAGACAACTTCAAGGCGCACAACCCCTCGAGCCGATGCCCATCGCCAGACCAAGTACAACATCGCCCAAGGGATGCACCACAAGACACAAAAGGCCAAACGGGTCTTCCTCGAGAGAGACGGGCATGCCGCCGCCGCGATCATGAAGAAGAGAAAGATGGTACCAAGGAAGGCCACCGCAACACCGCCAAGCAGCCAGAAGCCCCCCACCCGAAGAAAGCCAAGAACCCCAGGGCCGTATATGAACGGAGTAGGGCAACGGTTTGTTTCCAACCTCCGGGTTGGAACACTGGTGACACCTCTGTTATGAGCAGCTTCATTTTCCCTTGTACTCATTCATATTTTCTTTCATGATTCATGATTAGGGTTTCCTTGTTCCCATTCCTGATTCGATCCAACCAAAGTGAGCAGCCATTTTTCGAACAGGCGCCGAGTCAAGGCGCCTCTACGTACTAGCCACCTTGGAAGTTCTCTTGCTCTCAGTCTCCTCTTCGGACTGCGATAACTGCGTTCTGCAATGGACCTTCAGAGGGTTTCGCCACGTTCGAAGGAAAAGTAAAGCATTTTTCGCGGATCCCTAGAAGAGTGGCGCATCCTGGTCGCTGGACTAGCCTGGCGATAACACTTTTGTCAACGGGGATGTTGTGTATCCCCTGGTACGTTGCTAGAACTGGGCAGCCTCAGGACTCCAGATCCGGAATCGTTGTCCATGTTGTTGACGGCGATACGCTGGATGTGGAGGGGTTAGGAAGGGTACGCCTAGTTGGGATCAACGCCCCTGAGGTTGGACAGCCGGGCTACGAAGAGGCAAAGTCCTTTCTCACACAGCTATGCCTAGGGGAGGTGGTAACCGTAGACGTTGACGACAGACATCCCAGAGACAGGTACGGAAGGGTCCTAGCCGTAATCATCGTGGATGGGAGAAACGTCAATGCCGAGCTTCTCAACGAAGGGCTTGCCGAGATTCTCTACATTCCACCGTCGGAGTTCGATCCATGGAGCTGGCTGGAAGGAGGTTTGGGGGATGGGTCCTAGTCCTTCTCGCCCTTCATCTCTTCTATCCTCTTCCTGATCTCCGCAATCTGGTCCTGAAGGTTCTTCACGTACTGCTCGAGTTGCTCTATTTCCTTCTTCTTGTCCGACGCGGAGGGTGGTGGAGCCGTGTATGACTGCGTCATTCCGTATCCCATCATGCCCGGTCCTCCGGCGGCCATGCCCATGCCGCGGCCCATGCCGCGGCCCATGCCACGACCCATACCGCGGCCCATCCCCATGCCCATTCCCATTCCCATTCCGGCGTGGGCACCGGTAGTCGCTGTTGAGGCGTTTTGCAGTTGACCGTTCTTGAACATCTCGACGGCCTGCCTCACCGTGCCGGCTGCCCCCACATATATGGGAATCCCTACAGCCGAGAGGGCTTGGTAAGCATTGGGGCCAACATTCCCAGTGATCACTGCCTGGGCGCCCTTGGACGCAACCATTTGCGCCGCGCTTATGCCGGCTCCACCCATCGCTGCGGCAGCCTGATTTGGCAGCACCTCGAACTGGAAAGTCTCCGTATCAACGATGAGGAAATACGCACACCGCCCAAACCTAGGATCTACCTGCGAGTCAAGGTCGGGGCCTGTAGAGCTCACACAGACCTTCATACTCAATCATCCTCCAATTTCAAGCATTCGCACATTTCCGTGCTCGCCATAATAAAATGCTTTCTGCCCAGGCCTGGAATTTCTTAGGCGTTCTGGACTTTCCCTTCCAGCTGCCTCTCAAGAGATTCGCCCATCTTTTCGAACTCTCGGGCCACTTCGGAGGAAGGAGACCTAAGCACGAATGGTTCTCCCTCTTCGCCAGAGTCAACTATCTCAGGAATCAAGGGGATCTTCCCTAGGAGGGGGACGCCGTACTGTTCTGCAGCCCTAGCACCCCCGCCCGTCTTGAATATATCAACCCTTCTCTTGCAGTAAGGACACACGAAGCCACTCATGTTCTCGATGATGCCGAGAACGGGAACGTCTAGCGTCCGAGAGAAGTTTATGCACTTCCTGACACTCGTTAGAGCGACCTCTTGCGGAGTCGTCACTATGACGGAGCCGTCCATGCTTGGTATGAGCTGGGCTATGCTAAGGGGCTCGTCACCGGTTCCGGGCGGCAGGTCGATTACTAGGAAGTCCAGCTCTCCCCAGTACACCTCTCCCAAGAACTGGGAAAGGGCACCCATCTTCATCGGGCCTCGCCAGATAACAGGCGTGTCCCGCTCAGAGAGGAGGAAGCCCATGGAGACGACCTCAACCCCTCCCGGCCCCCTCGCCGGCAGTATGCCGCCCTCTCCGACGCCGAGCTTCTCATCCTCCATTCCCAGGAGTTTGGGGACGGTTGGACCATGAATATCGGCATCCAGCAAACCGACAGCTCTACCCTTAGATGCAAGTGCGAGCGAGAGATTGACGGCGACCGTGCTCTTGCCGACGCCGCCCTTGCCGCTCATAACGGCGATCTTGTGCTTTACCTTTGACATCGCCTCGTTGACCTTTGCCTTCCTTTCATCCATCGTGGGTTGTCTAGACTGCATGGCGCATACACGGCAGGCTAGTTGAAATGTGTACGCTTATCTCCTCCGCCTGGCGTGGAGGTGGCAAAAAAAGAGCCGAGAAGACCAGCCTTAGCTCTTTGACTTGAGCTCGTTCAGCCGTTCCTGTATCGCTTTCAGCTGGTCTTCGAGAAGCTTGGCCTGATTTTCAAGGATTGAAACTTGCTGCTCTTTGGTAGTGGCTCCCAGAGCCCCAAGGGCGCCAGCCCCAGGAGCTAGAGGCGTCACTGGAACGGCCGGTCCCACTGAAGGATAGGTGCCTGTCAGTGGTACCTGGGGCAACGGCGTCGGCCACTGCCCTGTTAACAGGTACGTAGCGCACGGGCCAAGACCTGTGGGGCTTCTACCGATCCACCCTGGGCTGAATCCGAATCTCATCCATCCTGGCAGTCCCGTCGCGTAGTACATCCACCTGTATCCACCAGGCAAAGACATCACCTCCAATTTTAGCATATGCACACTAATCTTTTAAAGGTTTCCCATCTGCTCTGCTGTGACCCGGGCTGCCCCCCGTCTCACCGCTCCATCTTGTTTCCTCAAGCGC
>CAYWSC010000226.1:0-3866 GCA_964460695.1 Hadarchaeota archaeon (SeqCode) | reverse complement strand
TGAGTCTGTCTATTTCTGGCCTAACCATCTCGGGTGTGAAGGCGCTAAGAGAATCTATATCGATGCCCTTCGCTGTGAGCGACCTCCTGAGCTCCATCATCAGGGAAAGAGTGAAGGCCACGACTCTGTCCCTATGAAGGCCGGGGCGGGTTCTGGCGATAACCTCGAGGGCGGCCCTGTGCTGCTCAAGAACTCTGGGCTCCACGAGAGACAAGAAAGGCCAGCCCTTCGCGTACTGGAAGTATCCTAAGCAACAAGTCCCGTCGACGGTGTGCGCAAAGGGCTTTGAACCCCGAAACATCTCTATCCCCCTCCAGACCCTCCGCTGGTAGGTATTAACCAGCCTCTGCATATCCAGGCGGTCGAAGACGAGCCCGTGAAGGTAGGCCTTGACCATGAACTCCACGTCTATTGATCCGTGGCTTATGTCTTGCGGGTTGCCTCTCTCCACGTTATGTGGCCAAACGTAACAGTCACAGTCTTCGTCATACCTCAGATTCGCCTTCATGAATCTGGCCATCCTCCTCGGCCTATCTAAGTAGCGGGAGTCATTCAGAACATCCGCGAGCGTCATCTCGACTATTCCCAAGGAGGCGAAGTAATCGATCGTTATCGTCTTTCCCTCGTCCTTCGGATCGTTCCAGTAGTAGCCCGAGTCCGGTGTGGCATCTGTCCAGTAGCGATGATGCCGGTCCACGACGGCCTTCACCAGTTTCACGTATCTGTCAGCTTTCTCTCTCATCGGTGCGTCCTGTGTCAGTTCGTCGTCCTCGTAAATGAGTTGAGCCAGCTCGATAATGGGCTGGCAAACCATGCCGTCGATAACTGTGGACTCGACGAAGGGATAGCCCTTCCGTCCCCAGGTCTCGTTGTAGTTTCCCCAGGCAGGTTCGCCGTCCCCATCTACGTCGGAGTAGTTAGCGAAATGATCAGCCCAAGCAATAGCCCTCTCGAGCCAGATTCTTTCGCCGGTGAGGGAGTACAATCTCACAAAGGCACGTACATCGTACGACATTTCCCAAGCGAATGTTTGGGGGTCGTATGGTTTCTGGCGCAACCGACTGCTCCAGTACTCCCATGAGTGGTTGGCTGCATCCTGACATAGAACCATCATGGGGGTTCCGAGAATAGTCATTCCCTCGCCCGAAGCGGGGGCCACAAACATCAGAGAAGCCGTCAGAAAAACAAGAGGCGTGACCTCATGAAGGGGAAGCAGTCCCATGACAGCAATCCTGAAGAGCGGCAGATAAAGATTTGGCTACGTATCTGTCATGAGACGGCATCCTCATCGTCCGATCATCGCCGCTTGGGTTTCGCCTCGCCCTCTGGAAACCGTTTCTAAATAGAACCTCCTAACCGTCTCCAGTACTGCCGAAGAAGTAGAATTGGGGGATGTCTTTAGTCCATAAGAGCGAATTACGGGGCTTCGCGGGCAGGTGTGATGGGTGTCCACCGTCGGGACGGTACTCATCGGCCCAGGATAGAACGAAGGACGGCCTGAAAGGCATCGTCAAGGAAGGACTTCTACATCTTCGACGTCTCCGAGAGACGGGAACAAGCACGGGCTTGGGAAAAATCTCTTAGTCATGGGTATCTTGAAAGACTGGGAGGTCTTCATGGGAAGGCGGTGTAAGACGGGGCTGGAACGGTCACGGAGATTCTGGAGGACCAAGAGTTTGCCGTCGCCTTTGCGACCAAAGTGACTCACATCGACCAGCCGACCAGCCGGGATACCAGCCTTGCAAAGTCCCTGAAGAGTGCGAAACAGACCCCGATCGATCCAAGACTCGGATAAGTCTAGCGCCCGAACAGGAAGTCCAAGATGTTGGAGAGGCCGCTGGTCTCGGTCTTGTAGATCTCGGTAAACCTGCATCTACGACATGCGATGTATGTGAAGCGCTCGCTCTGGAAGTTCAAAATGCGGCCAAAGAGTCCAGAGGTTATGTTCAACTCCCCCACCTCTGGATAGCCCTTCTTGCCGCACTTAGGGCAGATGTAGCCTTCTAGCTCTGCCACGATGGCGTCTTGGGTGCGGGGGTTCTTGGCCCGAGTCGCCTTCTTCTTGTCCCAGACGTATGTCTTTCTACGCCGCACGGAAGCCATGCAACCGCCGCTTCGTGACCTTTCTTCCTGCCTAATACAAGTTTCGAGTGAAGCGCCGGCCAGCCGGGCGGGTGGATGAAAAAGTCCAGTATCGGGCATCGCCATCAAGATGAAAACCTGTTTCAACACGACGTCTCACAGCGCCGTCGGTGTCTCCATTGTCGGTTGATCCACAGTGTGCAAAATGCCCCGGTTCCTTCTGTGGAGCCGCTCCCATGGACAGGATCAAGAAGAGCGCTCTTCCGGAGAACTGTCCGATGAGGACCTCTCCAGAGGTCATAGGGAGAGTGGTCGAGAGCTACTCCAGCGAAGAAATCGGAACCCTGTACCGGGCGGCAACGGTTGCAGAGAAAGAGGCCTACGAAGTGGTCCGAGGCGTCACGATGGCGGTGAGGCCAAGGATAAAGGAGCTGATAGAGTTCTCCAGGCTGATGGGCGTCAGGAAGATCGGGATTGCATTCTGCGTCGGGCTGAAGGACGAGGCTAGAAGGGTCACGGAGATTCTGGAGAACCAGGGATTTTCCGTAGCCTCCGTGATGTGCAAGTGTGGAGCAACGGACAAAACCAGGCTTGGCATGCGCCCTACGGACAAGATAGGTGACCCTGGCTCGTTCGAGGCGGGTTGCAACCCGGTGCTCCAGGCGGAGCTTCTGAACAGGGCGAAAACAGGGATAAACGTGATCGTTGGACTCTGCATCGGCCACGATATGCTGTTCAACAAGTACTCAGAGGCGCCCGTGACTACGCTGATCGTCAAGGATCGGGTCTTGGGGCACAATCCAGTGGCGGGACTCTACAGTGCCTATCACAAGGGAGTGATAGCCTCGCAGAAGAGGCTCTAGAATGGTGGGGCAAGGCCCCTTGGCGAATGCCGGGAAGACGTCGACTGATCGCTGACTGCTTGTGTGCCCGTGGCTTCGAACGAGCCATATTGATAAGGCTGGGCGGTGGTACTTTCAACCATGACGCCGCGGGAGAGACTTATCACGGCCCTCGAGCATCGGCGTCCCGATCGAGCTCCAGCGGACGTTGGCGGAATCGTGACGGGGATTTCCAAGGTGGCCTATGAGCGGTTGAAGGATCGCCTAGGGGTGGTTGAGGAGACCGTCCTCCTCGATCCGAAGCAGCAGCTTGCGTATCCCTCAGATGCCGTTCTGAAGAAGCTCGAGATAGACACCCGATACATCTTTCCAGGTCAAAGAGATGGCTGGAAGCTCAGAATAGTTGAGGATGATACTGGATACCACTACGTCGACGAATGGGGGATTCGGCTTAGAATGCCGAAGCAGGGAGGATTGTACTTTGACATGGAGGATCATCCCCTCGCGAACGCTACCATCGATGATCTGGATCGCTACCCTTGGCCGGATCCAAAGGACCCGGGTCTGGTCCGAGGGATCAGGAAGCGCGCCAAGTACCTTCGCGAGCAGACTGACTACGCGGTCGTTGCGTGGGCAAGTGGTTCTATCTTCGAGCGGTCGTGGTACCTGAGGGGGTTTTAGAGGTTCTTCGTGGATATGGTGAGGAATCCTGAGTTTGCCTGCGCCCTCCTTGACAGGCTCCTAGAGGTAAACGAGCTCTACCTGGACAGGTATCTAGGAGAGATCGGAGAGTTCATCGACGTGTTGCAGCTCGCTGATGACCTTGGCCAGCAACAGGGACCTTTGATGCCTCTGGCACAGTACAGGAAGATCATAAGGCCGAGGCAGAAGGAGCTCTTCAGGTTCGTCAAGGAGAGGACGGACGCATACTTGTTCTACCAT
>CAYWSC010000225.1:0-3885 GCA_964460695.1 Hadarchaeota archaeon (SeqCode) | reverse complement strand
GCCCCGAGGTGTATCAGGCTGGAGGCGACGTCTCCTTGGAAGCTGCTCACCTGCGTGATGGCTATCAAGTAGCCTCTGGTCATCCTCAGCCTCATCCTGGAGGCACCCTTTAGGCAGGCTATCTTCAACGATCTGTCGGGAGGGGTCTTTAGGAGGGAGAAAGCCTCGAACGGCTCTGCGCCGGAGAGGTCTGATATCTGCGCGATGCAGCGAAGGGCCGGGGCTCTCGAAAGTCTAAGGTCACCTGTGTCCGCGATGATCCCGCCCATCAGGAGGAGACCGATTTTCTTCGGGATGTTGTCGATCCACCCTCTTGAGAGGGCCTGTCGTAGCAGTCTGAAGACAATCTCCGAGGACGAGGATGCGTTAGCGTCGATGGCGGAGAAAGAGACGGGAACTCGGAGACTTCCCTGGTGGTGGTCAATGACAGCAAGCGCGCAGCCCAAGATCTCCGTCGGCTTGGAATCCACGTAGATTACGAGGTCACGTGCCGAGGGTTTCTCTGTAATCTCTACCTCGGCCTCCGCGAATTCCGCCAGAATCGAACCAATCCTACTGACAGATTCTGGGCAGCTAACCGACACCCTCTTGCCCAGTCTTTCCAGAAAGAACTTGAGGGCCAGGGCCGATGCGACCGCGTCCGCATCAGCGTTTTCATGCGTTCGGACCTCGACCTCCCGGACCGATTCGAGGAGGTCGCGGAAGACTGAGAAGTCCATTTCTCATCCGGCCGGGGAAACCCTTTCCTCTCCCCCCGCCATCGTCCTAATCTTCTGCTCCATCTCTTTCATTCGATTGATTATCTTCGTCTCCTGGCGCTGGTGAACCTTGATCCTTAGCTCCAAAGTCTCGATCTTCTCGGAAAGCTCCTGCTTTGCCCGTTCCTTGTCAACACGGATCATGAGCGTGCCCACCATCTTGTAGACGGTGTCGTCCTCCTTCGCCTTCTCAAGCTCCTCAGAGGCAAGCTTCGCCTCGCTGAGCTGGGTTTCCAGCCTCCTCCTCTGCAGGGCGATCTCCTGGTACTGCTGCCTAAGCTGCTGGTATTGCCCCAGCTGGTGTTGCAACTGTGGCGGTAGTTCTTCACCCATCCTAAACCATCTCCGTAACTTTCAACATGCGCTCCATGAGTATCAGCCACCTGAGATACGAGTTTATGGCGGCCCTCAAGCCGTTGACATCCGGCGCCTCAACGGTCAGCGTTACCCTCCTCCCCTCCCCCTCTAAGCGAACAGTACTCCTCTTGGAGGGAGCGGACTCCACCTCTGGTCTAAGTGCCGTCATGACCGCCTCCGCTTCGTGGCTGCTCCGGAAGGGGACGGTCACGGTGCACTTCATCTATCTACCTCGCCTTTATCCTTTTCGGCTGGTCCGGGCGAACCTTGTAGAGGATCCTGTAGCCGCAGTAGTTGCATCTAACCGGCTCGCCTTCCTTGAGGCTAACGAGCCTGCCGCAGTTCCTGCACTTGTACTTAGGCCTAGGCTCTTCCAACGTATCACCCGCCGGCTGCTTCCGTTGTCCTAGGAACGTATGCCCCGCCGGCGAAGACGCTTCCGCACTTGGTGCACTGCCAGAGGCCAGTCCCCACTCTCTTCAGCCCGATCTTTCCACAGTTCCGGCACTCGTACAGGGTCTTCGCCCTCTTCTCAACATCCCTGACTTGGCGGCGGAGCTTCCAGCCGTACCTTGGACCTAGTCTGCCAGCGGATCCGACTTTCTTAGTCTTCTTCATGGGTCTCTCCTTCCGTTAGCCTTTTCCTCAGATCTTTGACCGTCTTCTGGGCGAGTTCCATGGCTTGTTCTATCTGCTCTCTCTGCCACGGACCTGGACCACTCTTCTGCATCGCTCTAATATGTTCTTCCTCGTCGATGCCGAAGACGATCTTGCTGTCCATAGCGATCTCTTCCTCGTAGGTTGGGTCGACGAGCAAGGCGTTTCCAAACTTCGCTATGGAACACGCGAGGGGAAAGCCCCTGACCGGGAGCGGCTCCTCCTCGTCTAAAACCGTCACCTTGCCGTCCTCGTAAGCGATCTTTTTGACCTTCGCCGACCTGAGGGCAAGCACACCCGCCATCGTGGCACCGTCGATGAGATTTCCTCCGTCATCCAGTATGTGGATGTCGAGGAACAAGATTCTCACCAGCTTGCCTGGCTCCACGGACAGCTTCTGCATATCTATCATCTCTGACTCTCTGATGGTCCTGTCGACGACCCTTGCTATCTCAACGTATTTCTCATTGGCGGTAGGGGGGCCGGACTCAACCTCCGGAGCAGCTGTGGGAACAAGCTCGGCAGACGTGATGAGAACCCCCATGTCAGGCGAGTCTGCGTAGGGTTCTCCCGTCGCTGTTTTGACAGCTACAAGAATCTGAGTATCCCCCAGATGTATCAGACACGAGCCCTCTGCGGTGGATATGACGCCCGTCTCGAACGATATTGGCCTGACTTCTTCGAAGGCCCTTCCATCTGGGCGCCTCCCCGTCGAGATGAGGTTACGTATGCTTTCTGATTTGAAGTCTTCTAGGATCTCTTGCATCCGATCACTCCCTCTTGTATTTCTCCATTAGAGCGTTCTTCTGGAGCTCGTGGAGGTAGTCGACAACCCCCATGATGAGGTCGAGGCCCTTCGAGAACTCCTCCCTCGTCATGACGCCGTCCATCTGGAGGAGGGTGATCTGCCTTCTCCGCGGCATCACTGCAACAGGCATATCGGCCTGTCCGTAGTTGTCCTCAAGCTTGTTGAGATCTAGGCAGACCTCTCCATCGACCTTCCCGGCGGCCACGGCGACGACGAGATCCCTCATGGGTATTCCCGCGTCGGCTAGGGCCAAGGAAGCGGCATTTATCCCGGTGCACCTGGTCCCCGCATCGGCTTGGAGTATCTCGATGTTGAGGTCGATGCTGGATCTGGGATAGTATCCCAGGAACAGGGCGGGCTCTAATGCCTCCCTTGTGACCTTTGAGATCTCGATGGACCTCCTGTCCGGGCCGGGCTTCTTCCTGTCCTCGACAGAAAAGGATGCCATGTTGTACCGGACCTGCAGTATTGCAGTATCGGACTCCTGCAGATGTCTGGGATGCGTCTCGCGTGGCCCGTAGACAGAGGCGATTACCTTGTTCTTTCCCCATTCCACGTAGCTTGAGCCATCCGCTCTCTTGAGGTTCCCGACCTTCATCTTAATGGGTCGGAGTTCGCCTAGGCCTCTTCCGTCTAACCTCTTTCCGTCTACGACCAATCTTTCTGGTTTCTCCAAGTCCTATCTCCTCCTGTATCAGCGACTTGATCTTATTCGTCAGCCCAGATGTGTGGGCTTCGCGCTCTATTATGCGAAGGATCCTTCCTAGCAGCTCCTCCCTCTCGGGGTCGTTGCATCGGGTCCAGATGACGCCGTTCTGCCCGATCAGTATTTCTGGGCAGACGTTCGCCTTGAGCAGCGACACCATGGATCCCCTTCGTCCGATCACCCTAGGGATCCTCGTCGGGTCCACTAGGAAGATCCTTCCACCAACCAGCTTTCTAAGCTCCGGGTTCATCATGGTGAGCTTGACCTGCATGACCTCGTTCACGCTGAGGACCTCGGCGTAGAGAAGGTCTCCAACTGTGAAGATGTCCTCAAGCCTACCCTTCAGTATGTCGAACTTGTAAGGGACCTCGGAGATCTTGAGGATCGAAGGTGTGGGAGCTCGAATTCTAACCATCCATCCTAAGAACTGCGTCTCGGTCACAACTCCGATAACCCTGTCCCCTGGCTTTGGTATGTAGGGCCCCTCTAGTGGGATTACCCTGATGGTGCTGCCACGGATGTCCAGGAGGCCGATCACCGAGGAGTAGATCTCGTCTCCCTCTCTGAACACGCCCTCTTCAAGCTTGTATCTACCTTTC
>CAYWSC010000224.1:0-3908 GCA_964460695.1 Hadarchaeota archaeon (SeqCode) | reverse complement strand
CCGCTCTCGGGATGCAGGTTCTGGCCGAGATGCCGCTATGCCGAGGAGGTATGTAAGAAGGATATTCCACCCATTGTGGAGGTTGCTCCTGGACACCAAGTACGTTGCTTCAGGGAGGTTGATCCATCCTGACAGCCATAGTGAGGGTCGAGAACCTGAAGAAGTACTTCCCCGTGCAGAAGAGCTTCATGGAGAAGCTTCTGACCAGGGCACGGGATTTTGTCAGGGCCGTCGACGGCGTCAGCTTCGAGATCGAGAGGGGAGAGGTCTTCACCCTGGCCGGGGAGAGCGGCTGCGGAAAGACGACGACTGGACGCCTCCTCGTCCGCCTCCTCGATCCCTCCGATGGAAGGATCTTCTTCGATGGAATGGAGATTACGCACCTAGAGGGAGAAGAGCTGAGGAGGCTGAGAAGGAAGATGCAGATCGTCTTCCAAGACCCCTACGCCTCCTTCAGCCCGCGGATGAAGATCGGAACAGCGGTCGGGCACCCGCTTGAGATTCACGGAATTGCAAGAGGGAAGGAAAAGGAGGAGAGGGTTCTAGAGATCCTTGAAAGGGTTGGTCTTACCCCCCCTGAACAGTTCGTGGACCTGTACCCGCACCAGCTCAGCGGCGGGCAGAGGCAGAGAGCGGCCTTGGCGCGGTCTATCATAACCGAGCCGGAGTTTGTCGTGGCTGACGAACCCGTCTCGATGATAGATGTCTCTCTGAGGACGACACTGATAGACCTGATGCTTGACCTGAGAAAGCAGCTCGGGCTCACATACGTCTTCATAACGCACGACCTAGCCGTCGCTAAACACATATCGGATAGAATCGCCATCATGTACCTCGGGAAGATAATCGAGCTCGGGACCAAGAGCCAGATCTTTTCCAATCCGATGCATCCGTATACCCAGGCGCTTCTATCCGCGATACCCGTTCCCGATCCCGAGAGAAAGCGCAAGGTCATACACCTGCCTGGAGAGGTTCCATCTGCCATCAACGTGCCCAGCGGCTGTAGGTTCCACCCCAGGTGTCCGAGGGCGTTCGAAAGATGCCCGAGGGAGGAGCCGCCCTTAATCGAGGTTGAGAGGGGGCACCTTGTGGCGTGCCACCTCTACTGACCCTGCGGGCCATCCCCCTTCCTCAGCTCCACGTAGACTACTTCCGGTGGGCAGAGAAACCTCACCGGCAGGTGAGTCATTCCGACGCCGCTGGTAACGTAGAGCTTGGCCGCCTTCAAATCGAAGAGTCCGTAGCGGTATCCACCGCCGATCGCCTTGCCCCATGGAGCACCTATCAGGGGGAGGACGACCTGTCCGCCATGGGTGTGGCCCGAGAGGACGAGGTCTACGCCGGGGGACAGCCTGTTTGCAATTTCGGGCGAGTGCGCCAGCATGACCACAAATCCATCCCCAGCCTGACTCATAGCCGTTCTCTGGTCATCGAGGTCAAGGCTCGGATCGTCGACGCCGACAAGCCAGAAATTCTGCAGAAGCTGTACAGCCTCGTTGTCAAGTAGACGTATATCTACACCGCTCAGATCCTCCCGCAGCTTTTCGCCCACCCAGTTCACGTAGTGCTCCCAGTTGCCCTGGACTGCGTACTTTGGGACGTCCTTCGGCAACATCCTCAGAAACGATAGACAGGCATTCCTGTCCCTGGACCTGGAGACGAAGTCGCCAAGTATGAAGAGAAAGCGCGGAGGATCAGTGTTCAAGACATCCACAACCTTCCTCTCTCGCGGCCCGATTCTCCTCATGTGAAGATCGGATATGACCCCTATGGTCCATCCATCTGCCTGGTCCGGCAACGTGGGAAAGTAAAGCACGATCCTACGAACCTTCAAGTCGTTGGGCTCCCAGAGCAAAGAGTAGAGCGAGAGAACGATCGCTCCCACGACTATGAGGACGAGCACTGCCCGACCACGGGGCAGGCAACCTATAGAACCGCTCACCATCCTCTTACTCCCCAGGCTATCGCGGGGAGGCTTCAAAAAATAGTTCCACTCATCGGATTCTGACAGTGCGAGTAAGGCGCGTCAGGTCTGTCCTCGTGGCTAAGAACCTACCTTAGCGATCCAAGACCGCTGAGATCAGTACCTTCTGAATTCTCTCCTAGGTCTGCTCCTGGGCGGCCGCGCCTCATCGATTCTGAGCGGGCGACCCTTGAACTCGGTGCCGTTTAGCTCTTCCTTGGCCTTTTCAGCCTCCGAAGAGTCGGCCATCTCTACGAACCCGAAGCCCCTGCCTTCGATTATCGTAACCTGCTTTACTTCGCCGTACTTTGCGAATAGGTCCTCGAGCTGCTCTCTCGTCGCTGAGTAACTGAGATTCCCTACATAGAGCTTGTTGCCTTGCATTCCAACCCTCCTTTTCCTTTTGTTCACCGGCCCCGGTGGACCGAGAGAAGCAGAGCCCCCCTTGGCTTCCAAGTGTTGCAAAGCCGTTACGCGCTTGGAACCGTCCAAGCCGACAAACAAGCTCACGAACGCACTTGATCCGAGACCGTGTAAACCGTGGATACACAGCTGTTAAATGTTGTCTAGATGGGGGATTAGAAGTCGATTCTGACCTGGTAGACATCGCCCTCGAGTCTGTAGGAGACTTTTCCCAGTTTCTTGAGGATATGTAGCATCTTGGAGTTCTCGGCTAGAACCCAGGCATCGAATCCCTCGTATCCCTTGCTCTTCGCTATTTCGACGAGGTATTCAAGCAGCCTTGTCCCCAGCCCCCTGTCCTGCCAGTCGTCGCGCACGACGACCGCAACCTCGGCTCTGTTGGTACCTGGAATCCTCACGTAGCTACCCATCGCTATCATGCTCTCGGACCCATCCTCCTGCACCGTGGCAACGATGTTCATCTCGTTCTCATAGTCGACTGTGACGTACGGCCACACGCGCTTCAGCGGCATTGCCTTGACGGGGCCGAGGTACCTCTTGACCACGGCCTCCTTGGAGAGGGCGTAGAATAGGTGCTGCTTCATCGTCGCGTCTGCCGGCCTGATCGGCCTGAGGAGAACCCTGGACCCATCCTTAAGCTCGACGATCCTCTCAAGCTCCTCGGGATATTCTATCTCGGGAAAGGGAAGTACGTCAAGCGGGACGTATCTGTGCTCCTTGGCCCACTGCAGCAGCTGGTTACGAAACTTGGGATGCGCAACGTTGATTAGCGAGACTGCCCTGTCGCGTATAGTCTTGCCGCGGAGGCGAACCGCGCCGTATTCCGTAACTACGTAGTCAACATCGCCACGGGTCAAGACGACCCCTGCCCCCTCTGTAAGCAGGCTCTTTATCCTCGAGAGTGATCCCTCTTTGGCGGTCGACGGAAGCACGGTGATGGCCTTTCCTCCCTTCGAAAGCATCGCGCCGCGCATGAAGTCCGCCTGTCCACCGAGACCGCTGTAGAATCGGTATCCAAGCGAGTCTGAGCAAACCTGTCCCGTGAGGTCTATCTCAAGAGCCTGGTTTATCGCTACCATCTTTTCGTGCTGTGAGATGACAAACGGATTGTTCACGTAGTCCGACTCATAGAACTCGACCATGGGATTGTTGTCGATGAAGTCGTACAGCCTCCTCGTCCCCATCGCAAAGGAGGCGATTATCTTGCCCCTGTTGAGGGTCTTTTTCTGACACGTTATTACCCCGTCCTCGACCAGATCCACCACACCCTCGGTGAGGAGCTCTGTGTGGATGCCGAGGTCTCTCTTGTCCGCCAAGGAGTCTAGCACCGCGTCAGGTATGCTGCCGATCCCGATCTGCAGGGTGGACCCATCGTCCACGAGGCCGGCGACGTGCCTTGCAATCCTCTCCGAGACTATGTCCTGCTGGGGACGGGGAGACTCCAAGATTGGCTCGTCGTGCTCTACAATGATGTCGATATCCCTGATGTGGATGAAGCTGTCACCGAGCACCCGAGGCATCA
>CAYWSC010000223.1:0-3918 GCA_964460695.1 Hadarchaeota archaeon (SeqCode) | reverse complement strand
CGGGGCCGGTGGGGCAAAGCTTTTTCTTCTCCCCTTTTAAGGAGTGTTGAATGTCCGGGGTGTTCGGAAGGCTTCTCGGCGGTAGGAGAAAGCCTATCCGGCGCATAGTCTTCGAGTCGGAGGTCCTCGACGAGCTTCTAGGCGCGGCGAAGAGCTCTTTTCCCCGGGAATTCGGTGCCCTTCTCACCGGGTCGCTTGAGGACGATGTCCTTCAGATCGAGGGATACATCCTTCCCCAGACCCTTTCAGGACGGGACAACGTGCTCGTCAAGATTGGGATGCTCCCGCCGACCGTGGAGACAATAGGCTCCATCCATAGCCACCCCGGCCCCAGCCCCTTGCCCTCGACGGCAGACCTCCACTTCTTCCAGAGGCGGGGGCTTGTCCACTTCATCATGGCCTGGCCATTCGTAAGGTTCAAGGTGAGGGGGTACGACAGGCTCGGCCGGCCGATAAAGTTCTCAATAGGCTAAGGGAGACGCGGCGTGTTGAGAGGGAGAGGGTGTCTCAGGTGACGAAGGCCGTCTTCTTCGATGCCGACGGGACTCTATGGGGATCTGTCACCGGGCTGCACCCAGACATAGTGAGAAACAAGATCATAGACATGTATCTCGTCTCGTCCGATATGAGGCAGGTCTTCGACTACATCGACAAGGAGCTCAGACTCGACCCGAAGCTCATACCGGTTCTGAAGACACTGAAGGAGAACGGAGCGAAGACAGCGGTCATCTCGAACCACATCCAGGAGTGCCTGACCTCGATAGTAGAGCACTTCGGAATAGGGAAGTACTTCGACATCATAGTTACCTCCTCCCTTGTGCAGGCGAAGAAGGAGGAGCTAGTCCCCATAAAGTACGCGATGTTCCAGCTCGGCACAGGGAACAAAGACGTGATCGTGGTGGGGGACAGCTACGAGAGGGATATCGTCCCGGCCAGAACCCTCGGCATAGATGCGTACCTCATCAGGACGGACTACAATCTGAACAAGGACGCAAACTACATCTTCTCCCTCTCCGAGGTCCCGGCCATTCTCGGCATCGCTTGAAGTCGGGCGAACCTATGCCAGCTGACGGGGAACGTAGTAGTACTCGCCCCTGCGCTTCTGCTCCTTGTCCAGCTTGCTGTCCTCCTTGTTAATCCTGGGGCGACCCGTGTGGTAGTCACGCCTGTACGTTATCCCCATCTTCCTGAGGAACCTGTTCATCCCTTCCCTCTTGTCGAACGGGCCTCTTCCATGTCCCTCGACGCCCGGCTCCCCTTCGAAGATCATGAGGCTATCGGAGACGACGTCTAGGAACTGGGTGTCGTGGTCGACCACTATGCACCCGCTCTTGGACTTCTCGACGACGTTCCTCACGACGCTGCTCAGCGCTAGCCTGTCCTCCACGTCTATGTGGGCGGTGGGCTCGTCCAGGACGATGAGGTCCACTTCTCTCGACAGGGCCTCCGCGACGGCCACCTTCTGCAACTCTCCCCCGCTCAAGGTGGAAAGGTAGAGATCCAGAAGCCTCGAGAGGCCGAGGGGTCGGATGATCTGGGTCTTGTATAGAGAGGAGTCGAACTTCTCCTGGGCGCTTCTGCGGAGGAGCTCCGAGACGAGCTCGTCCTTCTCCACCGTGACGTACTGGGGCTTATAGCTTACCTTGACGTTTCTCGTGACCTGCCCCTCGTCAGGTTTGAGGTCGCCCGCTATCATTCTGACGAATGTGGACTTGCCTATCGCATTCGGACCGAAGACGCCGATGACCGAGCTGCAGTAAATCGTCGCCGGATCCACCGTGAGGCTGAACTCCTCGTCAAACTTCTTGACGAGCCTGGTAAAGCTGGTAATGGGATCGCCCTCCTGGGCGGCGAAGGGGGAGTGGACCGTGAACCGGATGGGGTTTGGCCTAATCCTGAGGTTCTCCTGCTGGAGAAATCCATCCAAATACGCGTTTATCCCCGCTCCCACCGACCTGATCGCCGAGACAACCCCGTAGGCACCCGGCTGGCCGACAAGGATGTGCACGTAGTCGCTCATGTAGTCAAGAGACGTCATGTCGTGCTCTATGAGGACTACCGAGTTCCCCTCAGAGGCGAGCCGCCTAATCATCTTCGAGACGTTGAGCCTCTGAAATATGTCCAGGTAAGAGGACGGTTCGTCGAAGAAGTAGACATTTCCCTCCCTGGAGAGGGCTGCTCCTATCGCAAGCCTCTGCAGCTCCCCGCCGCTGAGGCTGGAGACCTCCTTGTCTAGGGCCTCTTCCAGCTCGAGCCCCTCGACCACCGAGTCGAAGACACCCCTCTCATCCGCCCTACTTAGGAGCTCCTCAACAGTGCCCTTCACCACCTTTGGTATGCGGGCGATGTTCTGGGGCTTCAGAACCGGCCGGACCTCGCCCTCCGCCATCATCTGGAAGTAGCTCTGCAGCTCCGATCCCCTGAAGAAGTCGGAGACCCGTTCCCACTCGTATCCTGCACTCTCTAGGTCTCCGAGATTGGGCCTCATCTCGCCGGAGAGTATCCTAATCGCGGTGGTCTTCCCCACTCCGTTCTGGCCTATTATGCCAACGACCTTTCCACTCTTGGGTGTGGGGAGTCCGAAGAGCCGGAAGGCGTTCTCCCCGTACTGGTGAACCGGTCTCTCTGCCGGCGGTTCGAGGAGGTTGATTATCGTGATGGCGTTGAAGGGACACTTGTTGACGCAGATCCCGCATCCTGAGCAGAGGGTCTCGCTTATCACCGGCTTGTTTGTATCCTCGTCAACTACTATCGTCTCATCGCCCATCCGGACGCCTGGGCAGTACTTCAGACACAGGTAGGGGCAGTCTCTCCCACCCTTACAGCGGTCCGGGTCGACTATGGCTATCCTCATTCTCCGAGCTACGGGGGGCTGGGCGGTTGATATATCTCTCCGGGCTTCGAATGCAAGGAAGGATTGCTGGCTGGGAAAAAAGAAAAAAATAGGCTGAACGATGGACGTACGCCGATACATATTTCAATAATTTCAGTGCAATGCTATACGCGACCAGGAGGGCTGTCCCTCATGGCCCGCTACGGATCTTCCTCCGTACCTGGTCGTCCTCTCTACGTCTACTCAGCATTAAGGTTCTGACGGATGTATATTCTCTACCTCGACGAGTCCGGGGACCCGTTCTCTTGGCAGGACCAGACCCACTTTGTGTTGGGCGGGGTGGCCGTTCACGAAGGGCAGATATTTGGGCTGACGAGATCTCTTGACGCCATTCAACGTACGTATTTTCCGGACATTTCGTTGCCGCTGAAACTTCACGCGACCGACATCAGGAATGGAAAAGGGGCTCACTTCAAGAGACTTCGTCCTAACGCCAGAGAGATGCTTCTGGCCGACATATACGATCTGATCAATAGGACCCGATTCCCCAAGCTAGTCGCCTTTGCGGCCGCCATCCACATCAGTGCTGTCAGCGAGCGTCACACCGTTCTTCCCCGGGTCTTCGAGGATGTTTCGGAGAGGTTCAACACCTTCCTTATGAGGCAACACAAAGCTGGGCTCCCGACCAAAGGGATGCTCATCATAGATCAGGCGCACGAGGAGAGATACCGATCATTGGTCCGTGAGTTTCAAACCACCGGCACGAGGCACAAACGCTATCTCGGGAACATTGTCGACATCCCATATTTTGCAGATGGACAGCATACCCGGATGCTTCAGCTCGCGGATCACGTCTCGTACGCAGTATTTCGGTATTATGAGTACTCTGACGATTCCTACTTCAAGCGCGTCCTTCCCAGATTCGATAAGAGAGGGCCGCGGCTTCCTCCAGATGGGTTGAAGCACATTACCCACCAGCCGTGCACGTGTGTTGCGTGCTCATGGAGATAGCCAGACACGTCCCCAACGCGAGAATCAGGTTCATTGCGTCGGTATCGAGGGCAAAAGGCAAGAAAGTCGATAAG
>CAYWSC010000222.1:3256-3923 GCA_964460695.1 Hadarchaeota archaeon (SeqCode) | reverse complement strand
CACCTTGCATACTCTAGGCCGGCTGGCTGGGTGAGGTCGTCTATGTCGTAGAGGACCTGGCTGTAGTTGGACTGGTCGAAGTGGCTCCAGGCCTGCTGCAGGGCCTCCTCGAACCTGGACATGTCGGCCCCGCAGGCCGAGCCATTCCCCACCACCCGGTCGAACTCGACAAGCTGCTTGAAGACATAGCTCCTCGATACACAGATCCAGCCCCGTCCACCGTTGTCATCCCACCTGGACCCCCACTCGGGCATGTCCCTGAACCAGAAGCGTATCATCCTTGCCTCCTGGTTAGGTATAACAGTGTAGAACAACCCGTCAGGCCCCCTCTCCATCGGGGTCTCGCATGTCCCGTTCACGTTTCTGCTGCCTGGGGGTGTGTTGTATGGGAACTCTCCGTTGTTTATGGTCCAGACCAGGGTGCAGGTCTGGGTGTCCGGCGGTATGTCTCCCCGGCCCCTGGTCGCGTTGTACCTGACCACCCAGATGCCGTAGTCGTCAAGATCCACAGGGTACTCGGCAGGCCCGCTCCAAACCCTCGGCGCGTAGTGACACACCGTCCAGCCTTTTCCATTATTATCATCCCACCTGGATCCCCACTCGGGTATATCTCTGAACCAGAAGCGTATCATCCTTGCCTCCTGGTTAGGTATAACAGTGTAGAACA
>CAYWSC010000222.1:0-3156 GCA_964460695.1 Hadarchaeota archaeon (SeqCode) | reverse complement strand
TGGTCCAGACCAGGGTGCAGGTCTGGGTGTCCGGCGGTATGTCTCCCCGGCCCCTCGATGCATCATACTTGATGAGCCATAGACCAGCCGGCTCGATGTCCTGCGGGTAGAGTGCAGGTCCGTCACGGACCAGGCTGGCTAGATACAGGGTTGTGGCCAGGATGTTGTTTGCCTCGAGGGCTTCGTCGACCTCATCATCGGGGTCCAGCACTATCCTGCAGCCAACCACACCGGTTACGTTGTTGGGGATGGTCCAGGACAGGTTGGCTTCTTCGCCCGGTGCCAGGCTGGGGCAGATCGAATCACGGATCGCGACTCCTTCTAGCCGTAGAGATGCCGTGAAGGATGGTGACGGCGCAGTGCCTTGGTTTGTCACCTCTGCGACCAGCCTCTCGCCGTCCTCCAGTCTGAAGCCGCAGGGGCGCAGATCCGGCTTGGACGGGCCTGCGAACAGGGTGAGGAAGGCATTGTTGTTAGAGGCCGTCGTCTCGTCTACCTCTCCGGCTGGGTCGAGCCTGACGAGAAGCGTATGGTTTCCGTCTCTCCGCGGCCTCCAAGGCACTTGGATGCAGGCGGCCGAGCCGGTTTCGAGTGGGCCTGCGGTTACCTGGGAGACGGTGTGGGTCAGGTTCGATAGGGAGATATTGAAAGATGGGGATGGACTTCTCCCCCGGTTTTCGACCCGGACGGTTATGTTGGTCTCCCTACCCGTCTCAACAACCAGGGGATTCTCCACGCTGAGGACCAGGTCAGGCCTTGGGTCATCTGTGTATATGTGGACGTCGTAGGCCTTGAAGGAGTCGGTCAGGCACCCCTCCTCGACGGCCACCTCTCTCCCCTCGAACAACACTTTCGCCGATGGTCCGTGCCAGCCCAGGGGAAGAGCCACCGTTCTGTTTTCGAGGGGCCGCCTCTTCGTGTTCAATACGAAGAAGTAGTTCCATCCGGCGTAGGTCTTGGAGAAGAGCTCCAGATCGGGGTCGCTCGAGTTGAGACGCTGGAAGGGACCGCTGAAGAGGACCGGGGTCAGATCCCTTAGCTCGGACGCAATTCTCTTCAGCTGCGGCCAGATGGGGTCGTCCAGCTTGGCGTACGCCATTCCCCAGTAGATTATTCCGTTTGCACCGTGGCAGACAGCGTCGTAGGCCATGAACCTGGTCTCGACCCAGGTCGGCTGCCGGCCGGGCATACCCCTCCTTTCGCCATGGCCCGGCAGGTCGTCCCATCCGAAGCCCTGGAGCACCATGTAGATGGGTTTTCCCTGGCCGACTTGGTCGAGCTTCTCGGTGTACTGGGCGACGCAGTTCAGGGACTGGTCCAGATCGGAGTGACCGTACCCCTCTGGGACCGGGTATATGTCCGTTCCGAGGATGTCCCCGGCCTCGGAGTACTGTCTGAGGTACTCAATCGTGTTTCTAGGTGCGTGGTTCATCCATATCGGGTGGTCCGGGTCGAGACCCTTGACGTACCGGTAACCCCTTAGCAGGCCTTCCAGGCTAGCCCCGGGGTTTCTGTTGGCGTCGACCCAAGCTATCTCGTCGGGCGCCTCGTAGCCCAGAATGGCCGGGTGGGACCTGAGCCTTGTGATGTGCTGGGTGAGAACATCTTTCTTCGGATCTTCGTCGGAGGACAAGATCATGTAGCCGCCGAGGGTCGCGATCACGCCTATCCCGTAGCTTTGAGCCTTGTCCAGGAACTCGTCGGACGTTGACAGTGGCATGAGGATCGTGTTGAAGCCCGCGTTGGCGAGCTCCTCTAGCCTCGGTTCTATCGGAAGCCGCTCTGGGTAGTGGTAGACGCCAATCGGGAAAAAGGGCTTTCCCCCGTGGCTCACGAATGACCCTGCGACCGCGATCGAGGAGGCCATTCCAACCCAGATCAGGGCTTCCAACGTCACGAGGAGACTCGACATAGTGGTCAACCACTTCACCTTCGTCACGAGTCTAGGCGCAGAACAAAAAGGTTTACCAATGCTCTCCTGTCCGCGGCCTCTCCCCGGGGGCTCATCCAAAGCGCGTTGTCTTGGCCTCTCTGTACAGCTTTCTTCTCACCATGATGTGCCATAGGGCCGACCCGGAGAGGAGCATCGTGGCGGTGACTACCAGCCACTCTGTGAAGTATATCCAGAGAAGGGCCTTGTCCTTTATGGCCATGGCTAGGTCTTCAAGCTCCCTGATCTTCTTGAGTAGAGCGGTCATTTTGTTGTAGCTTCCCTGGAACTCTCCCTCGAGATACGCCAGGTCGGCCTGCGATTTTTCCCCGTCGATCTCGGTGAGTCTGGAGTACGCCTCCTTGGTGTTGGCGC
The DNA here is from genome assembly GCA_964460695.1 of Hadarchaeota archaeon (SeqCode). GTDB lineage: Archaea > CAYQAE01 > CAYQAE01 > CAYVLA01 > CAYVLA01 > CAYWSC01. The sequence goes on along the minus strand of CAYWSC010000222.1, from coordinate 851 downwards.
CGAAGGCCTCGGCGAAGTCGAGCATGCCCAGCAGACACGTCTTCCTGAGCTGGTACGCCCTGAACATGTTTCGCAGCTCGTGAACCATCATCGCGTCTCGTGGCAGATCTCTGCCAGCGGCGTACCAGACGACGTTCGTTATCACGTCGAGGGAGAAGGGATTCCTATCCTCCTTCCAGAACGGCTCGAAGACCATGTCCATCGCGGTGAAGGTGGTTCCGTTTTGGAACTTCCAGGAGAATAGGTGGGGTATCAGGCCGGGCGAGGGGTCTCCCAGCTTCATTCGGCTGCACCTTACCCATGTGTATATCGTCGATCCCGCCTTCGGGATCGTGATGAGCCCCCTGTAGGCTGGAAGAGACCTCTCAATCTGTCGCTTGTAGGGCTTCACCACGGGTGGTACTTCCCCGTCGTTGACGACGAGGGGGCCGGTGGCGTCGACGCCGGTAGTGTAGTAGCGGCAGTTGAGGACGGCCGGCGCGTCGTTAGGGAAGGCCTGTGAGATGATGCTAGTCGTCCACGAGGCGGACCAGGCGGTGCTACAGCTCTGCACGCTTCTAGTATTCATCCCGCCCAGACCGGCAGTGGATATTGCGTCGTACATCCACTGTATCTGCTGGGACGTGAAGAACTGGATGTCCACCGATGCCAGGAGGATGAAGTCGTATGTGGTAATCTCCCTGTACGTCCTGGGAAAGTAGATCCTTATCATCTTCCATATGTCCTCGCCGCTCACGGATCCGAAGGTTCTGGCGGGTATCACGACGCCTGTAAACGAAGGCTCGGAGAGGAACCATCCCTTGATGACCTCGATCCTTCCCTCCCCGGCCTTGCACGCGGCAAGGATTCTG
>CAYWSC010000221.1:0-3924 GCA_964460695.1 Hadarchaeota archaeon (SeqCode) | reverse complement strand
ATGTACCCCTCGTAGTCCTCGAGCCTGTAGAAGCGGGCAAGATCCCCGGGGTATCCGACGCCCTTGAAGACTCCCATATCCCTGGCTGCAGAGAAGACGAAGGCATCGGCGATGTTGGTGTTGATCCAAGTCACCTCTCTGGCAACGAGGTCCTCGAAGGCCTCGCCGTCAGTCTTGAGCGGCCTTATGAAGTACCTCCTCAGGATGGGAGGGTCGCTTATCTCTTGGACTGGATCCGTTGGGATATCTTCCTCTTCGACCACGTCAAATTTGTCGTTCAGGTAGGTCTCCGTCTCTCGCCTTCCCTCCTCCGACTCGTACATGACGTGGAAGGCGAAGTCGTTCTTGTGATCTGGGTAGAGTCCGTAGATCGCGAAGCCGCCGCCGAGTCCGTTGGACCTGACGTGCATGTTGGCGATCGCCTCGACCACACGCTCTCCGCTCATGGGTCGGCCAGTCATGTTCATCATGCCGAATATCGCGCAGCTGGCCGTGACCTTGTCATCCCCATACGGGTTGTTGATTAGATCAAGGCGTCGCAATCCTACCGGCCTCCTTCCAAACTCTCTTCCTCTCCCTAGATGGGAGCTTGGCGTATCCAAAGTCGGGGGAGAGCAGATCCCGCGGCTTCTTGATTCTAACAGCGCTCTTCATCAGCTGCAGCAGCACCCCAGCTTTGTCGACGTCGCCTATCAGTATGAAGCCCTTTATTCTCCCGTCTCTCAGCACGACCTTTCGGTAGGTGCCATCCCGCTTCTCGCTTACCTGGATCCATCCTCCTTCTCCGTCGGGAGGGTTGTACAGCCCCGCCGAGAGTACTGGCTGGTCGAAGTAGGACATGGCGTTCATCGATGTTCCCCAGTCCGACTGGACGGGGTTCGAGGCCATGTTGCTTCCAGCTATCATCCCGCCGATGTACGCGGTTGGCCAGAGCGCAAGGACAACGTTTGATCCCCTCACGAAGTCGTAGATCTGGGCACAGTCACCGGCGGCGTATATCGATCGAATGTTAGTGGCCATTCTATGGTCGACCATTATGCCGCGGTCCGTCTTTATAGGGGTTTGAGAGACAAGCTCTATTCTAGGTCTAACCCCGATGGCCACGACAAACAGGTCTGCATCGAGAGGCTCCCCAGTATCCAAGAGAGGCTTGGGTGAGTCCCTGTCCCCCTCGACGCTGCCAACGGTGTGGGAGGTTATGGTTCTCACTCCGCGTTCGTCCAGCATGGATTGAACGATCTGCGACGCATCCTCGTCCAGGATGGAGGAGAGGATGCGGGGAGCGAGTTCGACAACCGTCGTCTGTACGCCTCTCTCCCAGAGGGCTGCGGTGGCGGCTATCCCTATCAGGCCTCCTCCTAGGACGACCGCTGTTTGGACCTCTCCCGAGTCGACCCTCTTCTTAATCGCGAGGACGTCACCTGCCTTGGTGAAGGTGTAGCTACACTCCCTAAGGCCCGAGATGGGGGGCATGATTGGGCTGCCGCCCGTCGCGATGAGGAGGTCCTCGAACCCAATCCTTCTCCCATCTGAGAGCTCCACGACCCGCCTCTCCACGTCGAGGCTGGTAGCCCTCTCTCCGCCGAGAAACTCTACGTCGTTCTTCCTGTAGAAGTCGGGCTCTCTGTAGAGAATCTCTTCGAAGGTGTCCTGCCCTGTCAGAAGGTGCCCGATGAAGGGGCGAGAATACGGCGGATTGTCTTCTTCTGAGACCATCCCGATGGTCCCGTCGCTGTAGGGCCGGATCGCCTCGACAGCCCCCACCCCGGCCGCAGAGTTGCCGATGATGAGATGTTCGAACCTCACTCCTCCACCACCTGTATCGCCTCGTTGGGACAGTGCTCGACACACGCCGGTATCTCTCTGTCCTGACAGAGGTCGCATTTTATCGCGTAGGTTTCACCTCTTCGGATGGCGCCAAAGGGGCATACCAGGACGCAGGTCCAGCACGCCTGGCATCTCTCGGTGTCTACACGGATGACGCCGTCGGGATCCCTGTGCATAGCTCCCGATGGACATGAGTAGACGCACAGGGGTTCTTCGCACTGTCTGCACTGGATCGGGAAGGATACCGGCTTCTTCTCCTCCACCCTGACTCTAGCTATGGGTCTTGGAGTCTCCATGTTGTAGCAGATGATCGGGTCTTTGGACTCTGAGTGTTCGACGATGCACCAGACCTCGCAGAGGTGGCAGCCGATGCAGACCTCTTCGCGGACGGAGATTCGCTTCATGGTATCTACCGGGCGAGATGGGAGCCCTGAAGGGCATTTCATAGCTTGGTACGGGGCCCAAATAAAAGTAAACGTAATAAAGTATATACACATACTTACGCCATACATATCCTGAACTGGCACCCGACCACCGGTCCCCTCCGGGGGCTGGAAATCGAAAGGGATAAATACACGGGCTCTGATACATGTAGATAGAGCCTCATCTCCATAGTGGCGAGTATGCCAGAACGCCAACCCGAGTATAGAAGGATACAGCTGATGGGAAGGTCCAGCTATGCCGTCACCCTGCCCAAGTCTTGGGTTCGACAACACAACCTCTCCTCCGGGTCGACGGTCGCTGTGACGGTAGACCCCAAGGGGGTTCTTCACATCTACCCCGAGGGGATGGAAAGGGAGAGGGAGGAGCTGTCGGAAAAGGTGCTCGACGCCTCTAGGATACCATCGCCCGGTGCCCTCGCCGAGGCTATTCGCTCGTGCTACAAGATCGGGTACGAGACGATAGTGATAAGGCATCCAGGTGGGATATCCCCAGAGGGGGTTGCTGAGATCCACGAGGCGGTCAACTCGCTCTACGGCACGCTGATAGTCAGTGAGAGCGCCAACGAGACTGTATTGCGGACGTCTATCGACGTGAAGACGCTGCCGGTGCAGTCCCTGCTCAACCGCATGGGCAGCTTCTTCCTCTACCTTGCAAGGGAGGTCGAGAACGTTCTGAAGACCGGGTCGACGGAGGAGGCCAAGGCCGTTGAGTACAGGGCGAGCGAGGCGGAGAAGATATACTCGCTGCTGGTCAGGCAGCTCGTACAAGGGGTGAGGAGCCATCAGATCGCCTTTAGAGTCGGGCTGAAAGACGTCATCCAGTGCCTCGGTTCGAGGATGGTCTCGAAGGCGCTGATAGACATGACGAGAAGCATGCTCGGGATATACCACGTCTCGCCCGAGATACACGACAGGAGTGGTGAGTACGTGGACACCGTCCTGTCTCTTCTAATAGACGTCATTAGGCTGTACAGGAAGGCCTTTGCTGCGCTTCAACAGGAGGACATAAGGAAGGCCGCTGAAGTCCTGGCAGATCGGAGCCAGTTCCACGAGAGGCTGACGTCCTTCGAGAAAACGCTTCCCAAGGGCGAAGAGGAGGGATCAAAGGTATCTCCCCTAGTCTCGGCCCTGCTGGAGCTTCAGAACGTTAACAACTCCATCGCGGTTCTGGCAGAGGTGGCTGTGAACAGGTATGTCGAGGGTCCCGAGGCTTCCTAAGATACGACGACGCGCGAATCGCTAGGCCGGGTGCCCGTGCTGGCGTAGCCATGCCTCTCTGCGCTTGCGCTTCTTGCGGAGGTGGTTCACCCTCCAGAGGAATCCCGCCGCGAGGGTGCCTCCCACTATCGTCACGAAGAGCTTGAAGAAGGTGTCGAGGAATGGGTCCCTTATCAGCGGCAAGATACCGGGAAGACTTGCGGCCGTCCTCTGAAAAAGCTTCTGCTCGCGACGCCCCTATGCGGCCTCAAGCCTGCTCTAGGATCTCAGATAGGCAGCGAAGCAGGGTGAGGTTCTCGCTCCGAGTTCCCACCGTGATGCGGACGTAGTGTCCATCGAGACCGAGTACCCCTGCGAGGTCCCGTATTAGAACTCCCCTCTGCGCTAGGCGTTCGACCAGGTCTGGAACATCGCGGGTAAGTCTGACTAGGATAAA
>CAYWSC010000220.1:0-3928 GCA_964460695.1 Hadarchaeota archaeon (SeqCode) | reverse complement strand
GGAACGATAAGTGCAAGCACCGCCCGGATATACTATCCGGAGAAGAAGATAGTGTTGATAACCGAGAGTGAGCGGGGCCTGATCCCATGTGCGATACCGTACATGCTCTCTAGCCTGAGAGAGCCCAGCCAGAACTTCACAAGCTACGAGCCCCTCAAGAGCAAGGGGATCGAGACTGTGTTCGACCGAGTCGTCGAGATAGACCGAAAATCCAAAGTCGTCTTGACCGAGAAGGGCGACAAATACAGCTACGAGAAGCTGATCCTCGCGCTGGGGTCGAAGCCCATCATCCCACCGATCCCTGGGATAGAGAAGAAGGGCGTGTGGCCGATCAAGAAGGATTGCCAGTACCTAGAGCAGATGGTATCCGATGTCAGGAAGTCCAAGAGCGTCCTCGTCGTCGGAGGCGGATTCATAGGCGTGGAGATCGCGGACGAGCTCTCCAAGATACAGGGCATGAAGGTGTCTCTCGTCGAGCTTCTCCCCAGACTCCTGGCGAACTCCTTCGACCCCGAGTTCTCGGAGATGGCCCAAGGGAAGCTGCAGTCCAGCGGGGTGAGGCTGATCCTCAACACCAAGGTTGAGGAGTTCCTTGGAAATGGTCATGTCGAAAAGGTGCGACTGTCGAGCGGCGAGACCGTCGAAGCTGACTGTGTCATACTCGGAATTGGGGCTGCTCCAAACACGGAGCTTGCGTTGAAGGCAGGTCTAGACCTGGGAAAGGGCAAGGGCATATGGGTCGACGAGTACATGCGTACCACCGACCCCGATGTCTTCGCAGTTGGGGACTGCGCCGGGAAGCGGGACTTCTTCACAAGGAAGGATGCCCCCGTCATGCTCGCATCCATAGCGACGGCTGAGGCCAGGATCGCGGGCGCAAACCTGTACAAACTCAAGGTCCTCCGCGAGGTGAAGGGCACCATCGGCATCTACTCGACCTACGTAGGCGGACTCGTCTTGGGCTCTGCTGGAATCACCGAGACCACTGCGACGAGAGAGGGATTCGAGGTCAGGGTTGGCACGGCCCAGGTTGTCGACCGGCACCCCGCAACCATGCCGGGGGCCAGCAAGAACCTCGTGAAGCTTGTGTTTTCAAGGGAAAGCGAGGCCCTGCTCGGCGGACAGGTAGCAGGCGGGATCAGCTGCGGCGAGTTGATCAACACGATAGGGATAGCCATCCAGAAGAGGATCTCTCTCACCGAGCTAGAGACCCTGCAGATGGCGACCCAGCCGTGCCTGACCGCACCGCCCACTATGTACCCACTGGTCCTCGCCGCCCAGGCCGCCGCCCAGAAGGAGTAGGCTCGCCGAAGGCGCGCAGAGGCATCTCCGATCCGAGCACCTATCTACGATGACGGTCAACTACTGGCTTGGGCCTCCACATGATGGCCTAGCTTGCGGCTTAGCTTTCTCTACTTGCGCGGGGTGAAATCCCTGATCGCGTCGACGAAGGCCAGGTAGTTCTCCGTTGGAATGTTGTCGAGGGGGCTTGTGTTGCAAGCGGCAACGAACCTTCCCTTCTTGCTTCCCTCCATCAGCATCCTCTCGGTCTCGGCGCGTATCCTCTGCGGCGTGGAAAGATACAGCGTTGTCACGTCCATGTTGCCGACCAGTACGATCTCGTCGCCGAACCTTTCCACCAGGTCACCCAGGTCGTTTGCAGTCCTCTCACATCCATGGACGGCCGAGAAGCCCAGCTCCACCAAGATGGGAATCACGTCGTCGAGCTTTCCATCGGTGTGAAAGGCATACGGAATGCCCAGGGACCTGAGGCGGGAGACCGTCTTCCTCGTCCTCTCCACCACGAGTTCGCGGAAGATCTCCGGGTTTACCATAAGTCCCGTCTTGTAAGCGCAGTCTCCGTCGAAAAGCACAAGATCTGGGCGAACTTTCCTGACGACCTTATCGATGGCGAGGCGATTCCTCTCCTCTACCCAGTCGAAGGCATGCTCGATGAATTCCCTGTCTCTGTGAAGCCTCACGATGAAGTTCCTAAGACCCATGGAGGTTGCGACGGCGTGGAAGCACCAAGGGAGGACGACCCACGAGACGAACCCCGACTCCCTCACGATTTGCTGGTCTCGACGCAGCCTCTCTACGATGGGTTTGAAATCTGGAATCGGCCTTTCCTCGAGCTGCTTGAGGCTGTCCAGCTGTCCCCCCGCGTATCTGGACAGGCCTGTGCTGGTGTCTTCCCGCCTCTGGAACCAGACATTGGTGTCGATGCCGCCGAGAGGGATGATGGCCATGCCGAGATCCTCCGCCATCCTTATGCGGTTTTGGACCGTCGGGTCTCCGTACCTGTGCTGGAAGAATCGCTGCATTCCGAACCAGACCTCCCAGAAGGGCGGCTTGAAGACCCGGCCACCGTGGATGAGCCTCATCAGATCTCTGCACTGCTTCCTCAGCTTCAAGGCACCTACACCGCTATGCGGCACCGCCTCGCAACGGCTAGTTTAATCTTATCCGGAATGCGGGGTTGGACGCTCCTCTAGCTGCAAACAGATATAATGGGTGGGCGATTCCCCATCTTCATGGTGCCACAGTCTCTCCTACTGGGACTGGGGTCACTTCCCCTGCTTTCGGACGAGGTTACGAGATCCATATCCGCCGAGAATCCGACGGGAGAGCCGGGGAAGGGAGCTCTGGCGGAGCCGGAGGGAGGGCCTGCCTCCGACCTTGGCCGGGGCTGGAAGGTCAGACCCTGCATCACCCTGCCGAAGGAGTCGGTTACGACCCTGGCCGATATCGAAGGGCCGGGAAGAATACAGCACATCTGGATAACGGTGGATCCGAAGGCCTACAGGGACTGCGTCCTCCGGTTCTACTGGGACGGCGAAGACAACCCCTCCGTTGAGGTACCCCTTGGAGACTTTTTCGCCTGCGGGCACGCCCTTCGATACAAGGTCGACAGCCTTCCTGTAGCTGTCAATCCGTCAGGAGGCTTCAACTCCTACTGGCAGATGCCCTTCAGAAGGAGGGCTAGGATAACCATCGAGAACCAGCGCTGGGAGGATATAGGCGGCTTCTTCTACCAGATAACCTATGCCCTTGGAGAGGTTCCCGATGAAGCCGCATACTTCCACGCCCAGTGGAGGAGGAGCATGACGTCACGGGAGCTCCCGCTGCACACCATCTTGGATGGCGTAGAGGGGAAGGGGCACTACGTAGGGACCTTCTTGGCTTGGACCCAGCTGTCAAACGGCTGGTGGGGAGAAGGCGAGGTCAAGTTCTACATCGACGATGACGAGGAGAACCCAACGATCTGCGGAACAGGGACGGAGGACTATTTTGGCGGTGCATGGGGATTCGGCGACACCTACTCGACCCCCTTCCTCGGGTACCCACTGTGGCGCAGGGAGCCCGGCGAGGTGCCCAAGCATGCCCTCTACCGCTGGCACATCATGGACCCCATACGTTTCAGCAGGAGGCTCAGGGTCACGATACAGGCCCTGGGGTGGTGGCCCAACAGGAAGTTTCAGCCGCTGACCGACGACATAGCCTCTGTCGCGTACTGGTACCAGACCGAGCCCCACGCCAAGTTTCCGGAGCTCCCGGGCATCTCGGATCGTTGGCCAAGGTAGCCGCATCACAATCAGAGGAGGGTCACTTCGACCTCCTCTCCCTCCTCTATCGACTCCACGTTCTCGGGAACCACTATGTACCCATCCGCCTTCGACATGCTGCTGATGGCCGACGATTCCTTGAAGGCTAGGTGAACCAGGCCGTCGCGCAGCTGGACCGTGACGAACTGCTTCCTTCCAAGGGTGAAGGTCAGCCTCTTGGCCATCCTAGCCCTCACAACTTGCCTCCTCTTCGGTGGAAGCCTCGCCAGCTTCCTGATGCAGGGCTCGAGGAACAGATAGGCGTTGCTGAGACAAGAGGTCGGATGACCCGGCATCGAGAAGACGGGCTTGCCCTGTACCAG
>CAYWSC010000219.1:0-3939 GCA_964460695.1 Hadarchaeota archaeon (SeqCode) | reverse complement strand
ACTGTCGAATCCTGTTCCACAACTCTTCGTCAACAATGATAGTCGTCTTTACGCTCAACTCTCCTGCCCCATGAGCATAGACCGTCTGAGCATATAGCTGTACTTCTTGAAACGGTTTGAGAAGACAACGGCCGCTGCGGTGGAAGAGGATTTAACGTCCCAAAACGGTAGGCTGCAAGTGAACTCTTTCAAGCGTCGGAGTAGCAGCTGCGTCCAGGCCGCGCAGCCGTCCCTTGAGGGACGCCTTGCTGCCGATGAAGGATTACGAGGCGGTTACCTAGAAATTGAGACCTGCTGGACTGAGTAAGCCGTTCTCTGACCTGACGACAGCGCCTATCTTCAGCTTGGTGGAGAGTAGCGGCCGAGGCGAAAGAAGCTTTCCATCATCGCCTTGCAGTTTGACAGAGGGACGTCCGGGCCGAGCTCCCCACATGCAATCCATCCGCCGTCACAGACCGCGAAGCGTTCGATGACGTCCTTTACGTGTCTCCGAATATCCGCCCTGGTGCCGCGGGGAAGTATCCTCTGCCTGTCCAGCCCGCCCCGTATGCAAAGCCTCCCGGAGCACATCTCGGCAAGCACCTCCATCTCGTTTGCATTCAGCTGTGGATTCAGCACGTCGACACCTATCTCCATGAGATCAGGCACTATCTCCATGATGTGTCCGTCGCTGTGGAAGTGAACCTTCGCTCCCATGCGCCTGACGGCTCTGAAGATCCTCCTATAGCGGGGCTTGAAGACCTCTCTCCACATAGACGGCCTGACCATCAGCCTGTCCTGTGTTCCCCAGTCGTCGGTGAAGACTATCCCATCGGCACCCTGCTCAATCCACATCTTCGACAGCTCGATGTCGTACTGGACGATCCGGTCGGCGAGAACCAGAAGCTCTCTTCTACCGGTGGCAAGGTCTAAGAAGACGTTCCTCATGCCCCTTAGCCACTGAAGCCTCTCGAAGAGGTTTCCCCCGAATCTGCAGACGTACAGATCGGTTTCGGTTTCTCCAGCGGAATCAGCCTTCGAACTCGTTAGCAGCGAGGACCCAGCCCGCGGGTCGGGGATCTCGTAGTCCTCGAAGGCATCCCAGTCGGACAGCGGATGGCCCTTGGGCTGCCCGAGATACCCGTCTTGCACCTTGACCCAGGCTACGCCCCACTCGTCGACCTCGACCCCCCTGTCCGACGTGTCGAGGCTGTCCTTCGTAGGAACCTCCTGCAGGAAGTCGGATGGGTATTCTCCGAGCAGCCTGAGGAACCGGTCACCGTGTCTATCCAAGGTGGCGTACCTGTACGAATGCATGTGGGGAATCCTGTCAGGCAAGTCGAATTCGATGGCCCGGATAACCCTCTCTTTCCCTTTCATGCAACCACTCCATATCGGGCGTAGCGACGCGCGGTCTCGTACACAAACCTGGCCCTCTCGGCGGATATCGCAGGATGGATGGAGTGATCCGAGGCGAAGATGTAGCCGCCGCCCGGTGCCCCTATCTCCAGACACTCCCATATCTGTCTCCGTATGTCGTCAAAACGACCCCAGGGGATGAGGTGCGAGGCCTCGAGGTTCCCGATGAGGCTGAGGTCTTGACCATACCTCTCCTTCACGGACGCCAGGTCCATTCCTGCCTTTCTCTCGACGGGATGAAGGGCGTCGATCCCGGTTGCAACGATGTCGTCCATCACCGGCATCACGTTGCCGTCGCAGTGAAACAGGACCATCGCGTCCTTTCGCTTGAAGGCCCGGACCATCTTCCTCATCTGTGGGAAGATGAGGGACCTCATGTGCTTCGGCGAGATCATGGGCCCCCTCGTTCCCCCAAGGTCATCAGCTATCCATATGAGACGTGCACCCTGGTCGATGGCCGTCTTTCCCATCTCTGTGAAGACTTCGGCCAGAAGGCTGAGCAGCTTTCGCAGAAAGGCCCTGTCGCGGTAGAGGGCCCTTACGAAGTTCTGGAATCCCGTCATGCTCCATGCCTGTGTGAACACCCCCACAACGGCGGCGGAGCAGGCAACATCTTCAGAGTAGTTGCGAAGAGCCCACTTCAGCGTGCGGTACCTATCTTTATTGTTCCATCTACATACCAGGACATGTCGCCCTCGACCCGGCTAACCACGCCCCACTCATCTACTGAGAGATCTTGACCGATACGGCGAGGCCTATACCTCCCAGGAGGATCAAGGCCGAGACAGACAAGGTCAAATCCGAGGCTGAGCCAAACCTTCATGGTCGTCGATGGGGTTATCTTCGCCCCGCCTAGGAATTTCTTGAGAGAGAGCGGATTGTAGAGGAAGTCAAACAACGGAACCCTGTCAGGCTCCCTGTGACGGAGGGCCGTGTCCACCCTTTCTACCGAATTCAAAAAGTTTCACCAGCGGGGCCGTCGCTCCTCGGCGGACTGTTTAGCAGTTGGGAAAAATCTTGCCCCAGTTCGCCTATGGAACTGTCACTTTGAGGGAATGTTCAGAACGGAGAGAACCTCCGGATACGAATCGAGGGGACAAGAATCACGCTGTCTTTCGCCGGTCCCTAGTTACGGCGACCTGAACATTTACAAGGAAAGTAGACCGGTGGAAACCCGTTTGTGGGGCGCTATGTTCGACGGGCTGGTCATCCTCGGCGTGGGCATAGTTCTGGCAATCTGGCTGAGAAGGATCGACTATGAGCTCCAGAGGGCGAACTACATACTTGGGGTGATCAACCGGAAGATCTCTGCCCGGGGCTCCGAACAGTAGCCAAAGGCGTCTTGCCCTTCGACCGTTGCCAGACTAACATCTCTCTGCGTGAGGATTCTGGCACCTGAGGCTGGATCCGAGATGGTCCTCAGGACTCTGAAAGCCCCATCTTTTTGCCGGATGGAACGCCGACAAGCAACATCGAAGTACTAGTTGGACAAGGATCCGAGCGGTCGGGCGTCTCTATCGTCGGCATGCTTAAAGCGCAGAGGTGAAACTGGTAGAGCCGACCACTTGCTCTCACGCCAATCCGACACCCGGGCCAGAGTTCAATTCCAACCGATCAATAGGATAGACTTTGCACCGTTGGAGCGAAAGCTTGTTTTCCGTGAGATCTGGCGGCTGGTCCAGAGAACCGCGACCGTTGCCCGGGCTGGCGACGCGCCTGTGGGCAGGGCTCCATTTGAGGATCACCACCGATAGCTCAGGTCCAGTCATGGCCTCCAGCCCTCCAGGAGTAGAGGAGGGAGGGCCCTTATCGCCCGCCGAAAGACATTTCTTGACATGTTGACGCTCAACAGGTAACAATGGGCATTCCTTCCCAGTACCGGCTGGGCTTGGTGCTTGTCGCCTTTCTCCTGATCTCATCGTTGGCTGCCGGCTCGGCCTTGGATAGAAGGGTGATATCTGCCTTCGTGATTGGCCACTCGGGCTATGTCTGGTACAATCCCTTTCGGGTACTTTTCTCTCGTGATCCCCAGTTCCGCTACAATCTGTATCCTCTGCCCCCCGACCTTCCTGACTCCGACAAGAGAAAGCTTGACAGGGTGTACTTCCCGAGGACTCGTCGGCTCCTCGTCGAGAGCTACGATCTGATGGTGTTTCACGACGCTCGGATCCAGCACCTGACCACAAGGCAGCTCCACGACCATGACTACGCCTTCAGAGACGCGGGAATTGTAGGGTTCTACGGCCTGTGCCTCGGCTGGGATTATGCCTGGCAGCCGACCATACTGGCGGATATCGTACCGATAACCGAGCACAACAGCGTCAACCCCCACTTCAGGCCCTACACCGTTTTCTTTAGGAGGAACAGGGATCCTGTCTTCCTCCCCTTTGTCGCGCTCGGCGCCGAGAAGGTGACGGGGAACCAGTACACCGAGATGACGGTGAGGGAAGGGGCAACTGTCTGGGCCGACATAAGGCCCTACAACCTGCCATGGCTCGTCTCCTGGAGGCCAGCAGGGAGGGACCCGGGGCTGCAGTGGGT
>CAYWSC010000218.1:0-3973 GCA_964460695.1 Hadarchaeota archaeon (SeqCode) | reverse complement strand
CTTCATATCGTCCCAGCTGGAAAGCGGTGGCTGGGCAGATTTCTACTATCCCCTCAGAGACCACGGGGCCTGGGAGCAGGTGGAATATGACGGAAGACCAGCGCCCGGCAGGATACAGGACGATGGATCCTGGGCACGGCTGGCCGGCCACGAGATAGCCGGAGAATTCATGGGCGAGATGGGCAGGACGCTCCACGTCTTCGAAGAAGCGCTGGATAAGCTGGAGAAGAGGCTGAGAAGCATCGGCCTTTAGTCTCGGAGATCAAGAAACGACTGTTACGGGTGGCATCTCATTCTGCTCGGTCCTTATCAGTATTGCTTGATCCGGGGAGTCCAGACTGGCGGCCATATTCCCACAGAGGAACCGTCCGGATCAAGCCTCTTGCACCCCTGATTTGCCTGCCGTCGGCGCTCAGGAGAGCGACGTCGAGCTCCTCAGTGGCCTGGACATAAGATGCGTCATAGAAGGTCAGTCCCCTCTCCTTGGCTATTTCCATCGTCCGGAATACCCTGGCCGCCGTGGGTCTCAAAAGTTCGATGTGGAGGGATACCAGAGCAGCGATGGCTTCTCTGGCGCTGTCGCTGTCGATCTGGGGGTTCTTCCACAGAGAGTTGCCGACCTCATAGACGATGTGGCAGGGAGCGACTAGTTCAATTTGGCCCCTAACATGGGCATGCATGATGTCGACAGCCTCGTCAGAGAACTCCTCGACGTTAAACCACTTGGCCGCCACGCTTGCATCCAAGACGTATTTCATCGGTCATCCCTGTCTTCCCTTATGCTTTGGGCTGCGCTGAAGGACCCTAGAACGGTGCGACTCCGTATCTCATCTATTCGCCTAGCCGCTTCCATCTTCTCGTGCTCCTCGATTCTCCGCACTATTGCCTGCCTGATGAACTCCGGCCAGTCTTCCTGTATCCTGTTCATCTTCTGCTTCACGTCTTCGGGGATCCTTACGCTTACGATAGACAAAGATGTCAACCATTGCGGTGAACAGATTTGTAAAATAATAATGTTTTCGCGGCGCCTGTCTGATGTACCGCAGGCAGTAGCCCCCCAACAAAGAGACCATGCCAGGCAGCGTCGTTGAGTCGTATCTGGAGTACGGGTTCATCGGAGATTGCGTTCATGTCCCGATCGCGGATCTGGTCACCTTCACCTCTCTACAACCTCATCTTTACCAAAAGGCCATAGGCCATCAATCTCGAGGCAAGGAGGCTGCCGCTGACGGCGCACCACTCGTCAAGATATTTACACTGTGAAGTTGAGAATTTACGTCTCGGCGCGCAAGCGCGATCCGCTCAGCAATCAACGACGATCTAGAGGGGTGGAGAGGTGGACCTGTCCCTTTTCCGTCAAAGAAGCTCCATCCTAGGGAAGCAGCTGTCGGTCGAGATCTTAGGCTATCTGCGATCAAACCCCTATTCTATAGCCAGTCAGGTAGCAAGGAGATTTGACATTCACATCGCAACCGCCGCGAAGTACCTGACAGAAATGGAAAAGGCAAAGCTGGTGGCCTCCAGGATTCGCGAGACAGGCAGAAAGCCTGCCAAGGAGTACTATCTCTTGTCGGACAAAATAACACTAGAGATAGATCTATCGAAGATTTCAAGGAACGACCCGTTCTCGAGATTGTCCACGCAGCGCGTGAGGGAAAAACGGAGCGAAAACATCGCGTATGAGTGGGACTCGGAGAGATCCCTCATCAAGGAGATCGTCATCCTCGAACAAGACAAGGGAAGGAAGAGAGTAAGGAAAGTGCCACTAGACGATGTTGAGGGACGATTCTTGTGGCATCTACCGCTCCCAAGCCAGGATTTCAAGACGGCAAGCGAGATAGCGTTGCAGTCTGGCCTGTCGGATCCAAAGGACTTGGAGAAGATCGAACGTCTCTTGGACCACCTCGTCGAACTTGGCGTTGTTGAGAGGCAGCCAGGTGCTTGATTTGTCTGGGGAAACGAGGCTCGATCGAAATCTGTGGGCTCTCTGGACGCACCCGTCAGACGTAGTCTGCAAGTGGTGGGAAGGCAAGGCTCTCTTCTTGATCCTTGGATGGTCGACGATGGGACTCCTGTGGTGGCTAGTGATCCGACATACCAACCCCTTGTTCAGCTGGAACAGAGTACTGATCCTGCCATATGTCCTAGTAGGTGGCCTCTGCTTCGCGTATCTGGCAGAGGCCGCGGCAAGGTTCTACCGGACCAAGAATTCCTCTGCCGGAGTTGATTGTCTCATTCTGTGGTTCCTCTTCCTAGCCCTGCTTTTGGACGAGGTTTCCTTTTTTGCAACGAGCATCTTTCTCGTATATGCCGTGCTCAGGGCCGCGGCGAACACCGAGCGCAAAGACTGGCTCATCGAGGCGGCAAGGGAAGTCCGCGCGCGGTCGGAAAGCGAGAAGGACGTAGGCAGGCCATACGCCTTAGAGATGCCCCTACCCCTCGCGGCCGCCGCAGGATTCGCAGGCTTCATGGATATCTGTGAGGCCTACGCTCGGTGGTTGGCCAGAAAGGGACTCATCGACTCCTGGCATAGAGGAACTGATTCCATCACATACTTCATGAATGCCGATCACTTGCCTGATAGACTGTCTCGCAAAAATAGCCGAAGCTCGTGGATCAGAGTCGATTCGGCCGGCCGGTGTGCCGTGTTCATTTCGCGTCGGGACCGCAGACGGCTGGGAGGCCGAAGATACACACTGCTTTGTGAAAAACTGGTGCAAAGGCTTTCGGACACCTTCTGCACATACCTCCTCACGCAGCCGGTCGCCATCATCCACCGAAGTTAAGTGTGGCTCCTGCCCGAAGGCGCGCTGCTGAGCTTGATCGTGGAAGAAGCCGGGGCAGCCACCTTGCGTGCCCAGGTTGAAGCCACGACCAGCAAACATCTTGTGCACGCACGGCTCCAGAGCCGAATCCAAGAGGTCAAGGGCTACATTTATAACGCGCATAGTTATAACTATATGATCGGTGAATCAATCGGCCGCATCCGAGACCAAGCCAGTTGTGTTGAAGCAGGCTACAAAGATCTACCCAGCAGGACCAGCTGTCCACGAGGTCAGCTTCTCTGTCACAAGGGGCGAGATCTTCGGCCTGCTCGGACCAAACGGGGCGGGAAAAACAACCTTGCTGAAGATGATCGCAGGACTGATACGGCCGACGAGTGGAAGCATCTTGGTCTTCGGGCAGGAGGCATCCCATAGGAACACCGCCATTCTGCGCAGAATAGGGATTGTTATGGACGAGCCTTTGACGCGAGGTCTTTCCAAACTCGATGCGCTGGAGTATCTGAGGTTTTTCTCGCGTCTGTACGGGGTCCGCAGCACGAGGGAGGAAATCAAATCCCTCTTAGCCACGTTTGATCTTGAAGAGTCTTCCAGGAAGCCGCTTGGTCACTACTCGAGGGGCATGCTTCAGAAGCTCAACTTGGCGAGAGCCATGATCCACTCGCCAGACCTTCTCCTGCTAGACGAGCCGACCTCGGGGCTTGATCCCCAGGCTTCGGTCGAGTTCAGGAAGATCTTGCTAGACTTGAGGGATAGTGGCGTTACAGCCGTCCTGTCCTCGCACATGCTCTGGGATGTCGAAAAGGTATGCGACCGCGTAGCGATAATGAGCAGAGGGAGAGTAGTTTACGAAGGCAGATTGGATGACAGCTTCAGGCCAGATCAGGCAAAGATCACAATTAGAGTTCGAAGCGAACAACAAGAAAGCGAGCTACTCAGGATAGTCAACCTGGCGGGAATCCCTGCGAAGCTAAAACGCATCAAAAGTGGTCGAAGAGGCCGCATCTTGCTCACCATCAAGAACCCCGAGAAGGCGAATGATCTTGTCGAAAATCTCATCGAGAGGCGAATTGAAATCCTCTCCTATGAGATCAGCAGCCCCACTCTGGAGGAGATATTCACCTTCGCCGTCACAAAGGACGAGGCGGGTGATAGCGATGTCCGAACGTGACGATCTTGCGCGTCCGATG
>CAYWSC010000217.1:0-3988 GCA_964460695.1 Hadarchaeota archaeon (SeqCode) | reverse complement strand
TGATGGGCCGGCCAACCTGCCTCGCCATGATGTGCCACGGCCTGTAGCCCGAGACAAAGAGGGGGAAGTAGTAGCACCCCTTCTCGTACACGGAGGCCGACCGCCTGTCAAATAGGATCTTCATCGGCTCGCCGGTGGAGCCTGAGGTCTTGTTCAACCAACACTTCGACTCCTCAGTACCTGGGAGGAGGAACTCATCGTACCTCGATCTGACTAGATTTTTATCGACTATCGGAAAATCCTGAAGCCCGGCAGGTCCTCCTCGCCGGCGGAACAGGCTTCTGTAGAAGGGAATGCTCCTAGACGCGTAGTGCATTATGGAGGAGAGTTTTCGGTCCACATACCTCTTGGTCTGAATGGGGTTCGAGTCTTTGAGCCTTGACAGCCTTGCGATCACCCAGGCTCTCTGAACTCCTTCGCTGAGCTCCCTCAGCCGCAGCTTGGGATGAAGAATCATCTTGCACCAACGACACTACGCCGCTTTGAGAAATTTTGTCCACTTGATGATCGAATGGTAGGGATCGGTTCTAGACGTGGCTTGAAACGCTGGTGGCTACAGGTTGTTAAACTAGGCCATGCTAGGATTTTGGATGATTGCTCCGAGAATGGATCCCATCGAGACGGCCCGTCCGGAAGAGGTGGAGAAGCTACAGCTGAAGAGGCTTCGCTGGACGCTCTCAGTCGCCAAGAAGTCACCAATGTACCGCGGCAAGCTGGACGCCTTCAGGCACAGTAGCATGAGAAAACTTGAGGACGTTCTCGACCTTCCTTTCACGACAAAGGACGAGCTTAGAGAGGCGATCTAGAGAGAATAGTCTTCTTCTTCCACTCCTCGGGCACCACCGGGAAGCCCGTATCAGTCTTCCTCACCAATGCCGACATCACTAGAACGTCGAGGTTTCAGATCCGCGGCTTTCTAGCTGCGGCGATGGGGAGCAAAGACCGGGTCCAGCTGATCGTCGCTCCCGCGATGGGGCTGCTTTTCGAGATCCCGCTGCACCGTGTAGGCGCGATGACGATCCTCAGCGGCCCGGGAAACACGGTGGCCCAGGCGCAGCTGATAAGGGATCTGGGCGTCAGCTGTGTCTTTGGGGTTCCCTCATATCTCCTGCACCTCGTAGAGAAGCTCGAGGGCGAGACAAGTGTGAAGAAGGTGGTGACCCTCGGAGAGAATCTCACCGAGGCGATGAGGCGGAGACTGGAGAGAATGTGGAACGTCGAGGTCTACAATGACTACGGGAGTACCGAGCTGTGCGCCGGCTTTCTGGAGTGTGGAGAGCACTGCGGCTGCCATGTATTCTCCGATAACTTCCTAGTCGAAACCGTGGACCCGAAAACGGGCGAGCCCACCGACGACAGGGGGGAGCTGGTCTTCACAACTCTCTACAGAGAGGGTTCTCCGCTCGTCAGATACAGGACAGGGGATATTGTAAGGGTGGAGCGAGACCGTTGCGGGTGCGGTAGAACCAGCCCCAGACTCTTCTTCGAAGGCCGCATCGGAGATATGGTGAAGATTAAGGGATCAGCCGTCTACCCGACGACCCTCAAGGACGCCATGTTCTCAATCGAGGCTGTTTCCAACTTCCAGTTCGTCGTGAGCAGAGAAGGCAGCCTCGACGTGCTTCTAGTGAGAGTCGAGGCGAAAAGGCCTAGCGAAGCCCTAAGGGCAGAGATAGAGGAGCGGGTCAAAGCTGCGTGCAACGTGACGCCTAGGGTTGAATTCGTTTCGCCAGGCTCTCTGAGGGGAGAGAGGAAGACGAGGTACTTCGTTGACCTGCGGCAGGACGCATAGGCCATCTGCCCGCGGCGGAGGATGTACAGAAACTCCGTCCCTTGGTCACGGAGAACCTCCCTATCCTAAGTTTTTTCAGCGCACAGCTGTGCCTCGTTGTGTGCAAGAATCTAGGAAGCTCGTGGCCAGCGTCGTGATACCGATCTTTAACGACAGCAGGCACCTGCTTCCGCTTCTTGCGTCACTGTACCGGCAAGATATTCGTGACTTCGAAGTAATCATCGTCGATGACTGCTCGACCGATGACACGCCAGCGACGCTGCGGTCCCTACAGCGAAAGTATCCCTTCAAGGTCATCTCGTCTCCCAGAAACATGGGCAGCGGCTTTTGCAGAAACCTAGGGTCAAAAGAGTCGAAAGCCGAGATCTTGGCCTTCATCGATTCCGACTGCGTCGCCGACGAGGACTGGCTCAGAACGCTTCTCGGTCCGATCATGGATGGATCAGCCGACGCAACCTACGGTCCCAACTACATTCCACTGAGGGAAACGAGGAGCTGCAAGCTCGAGTCGATAAGGGCTATGCAGTACCGAGGCATGGATACCAAGAACATGGCCATCCGTAGAGAGGTGTTCTTTGCCCTTGGAGGCTTCAGAGAGGACATAACCCTCAACGTCGACTGGGAGTTCCATCAGCGATTCGTAAGAGCTGGCTATCGCCTTGTAAGGACCGAAGCCGTCGTGCGGCACGACTTTCCCGACGATCCGATAAGGACAATCTTGAAGACGAGGAGGAGGGGAAGAGAGGAGGCAAAGCTCCTAGGCAAGGACCGGGCTGCGGCAAGGGCGGTGCGGACGGCTGCCTCAAGGATGCTCAGAAAGATTCGCAATACGCCGACCATATGGAAAGCATCAGGCGGCGGTTTCGATGCCCTGGCGGCAGTAGTTTACTACCTGCTGTTTCATGCATCGTGGAATGCCTCCTATCTAATCCACGGCGTGTTGATGAGGAGGGGCTAGAGAACAGATCCCAAGTACCCGGCCTTGTGCCCCAGATCGGAAACCAGATCATAGACGAACTCAGATACCGTGTTTCTTCCGAGTATCCAGTTGATTCCCGATCTGCCCACCGACTCGAGTCCCTTCGCAAGGGCAACAAGCGCCCCGGCGGAGAGCCAGAGGGAAGGGTATCCGAAGAGGCCGTACAACAAGGCTGAAGTCGAGAGCATGACGGCAGAGGCGATTAGCCAGGGGCTCTGGGCCACGTAGGACTTGTAGAAGATCCAGTCAGGGCTCCGGGAGAGAGGGGCTAGACCGTACTTCTTCCTGAATTGCGCCATGCCTCTCCCGTACCAGATTGCCCTTCGAAGAAGCTGCACGACCGTTGACGGCTCCCTGTGGAGAACGACCGCGTCCTGTGCAAAGCCGATCTTCTCGCGAAGCCTCCTTATCCTGAAGCACAGATCCCTGTCCTCCTTCGACACCAGGGCTTCGTCGAACATGCCGGCTTCAACCAAGAGGCTTTTCTCTATGAGAAGGTTCCTCGTATCTATCCTGTTGATGAATCCGCCGTCTCTCACCATCTCGACCCACATTCGGTGTCTTCTCCCAGATATCCCTGCCCAGACCGATTCGTCGGCATTAGACGGCTCTGCCGCACCGACCACGACCCTAGTCTTGAGCGAGTGCTTGGCGTGGACAAGCCTTGAGAGCCAATCTGGCCTCGGTAGACAGTCAGGGTCGAGGAAGGCGATGAGATCCTTCGTTGCGGCGAGGGCGCCTAGGTTTCTCAGTGCTGACGGGCTGTCCCTTCGACACCGGAGCGTCCTGACAGGGAGGCGGTCCTGGCAGGCACTTGTCGCGACTCCCTTGGATCCCGGGGCGGTGACAATGATCACTTCGAAGCCGTCATACTCTAGGTCGCAAAGCGCAGACAGCATCGACTCTTGGAGCCGCGCATTTGGGCCAACGGGGACTACGATGGAGACCTCCGGGGTCATCTTCTCAGGCAACGAATAACCTATGCGTCCAACCCTTATCTATGTTGCACTAAAGACGCGCGCCGAACTGATCCTGCATGACAGGTTATCGCCCACTCGACGTGCAATCGCAAGATTCTCACTGGATCAGATTGGTGGAGATCCAGCACCGTGGGAAGTTTTTAACCACTGTCAGACCCACTAGAGGATAGTTGCCCAAGATAATCAACGACCTGGCAGATCTCGGATCGCTCAGAGAGGCATGGGAGAGGCGGGTCG
>CAYWSC010000216.1:0-3991 GCA_964460695.1 Hadarchaeota archaeon (SeqCode) | reverse complement strand
CGCTTCGAGAGGCGATGTCAGTCGGGCTGGCTGCAGTCGCAACAGCTGGGGTGGACTCCCACGACGAGATAGTGACGCATGGCGTCGACGGGCTGCTAGTACCCCCGAGGGATCCCCGGGCCCTCTCCGAGGCTATACAGGACCTTCTCCTCGATGAAGAGCGCCGAAGGGAAATGGGAAAGCGGGCCAGGGACAAGATAGTTGCCATGTTCGCCCTAGAACCCTTTGTGGAGCACATGGATGAGCTGATCAGGAAGGGATCAGCTGCCGGTAGGCCTTGATGAGACGGCTCTCCATGCTCGCCCAGCTGTATCTATCCTGAGCCTGCTTCGCCTTGGAGACCATCGTAGCATAAAGCTCCCCGTCCCGAGCGAGATTCTCGATAGCTTGTGCAATCCCGCCCACGTCTTGAGGGTCCACAGCGATCCCATGCCCTATCTCTGAGACCAACCTGGCCTTCTCGCCCACATCCGAGACCAAGATCGGCTTCGCCGCGGCGATAGACTCGAAGAGCTTGTTGGGAATAGTGACGACGTTGTTCGGGTCGACAGCCTCGTACATGGCAAACATGAGGTCAGCTGCAGCATCGTAGACAGGGACCTCGCGGGGGTCTACCTCGCCTGCGAAAACGACCCTCTCCTCGATTCCCAGCCTATTCACAAGCCTCCTCAGGTCCTCCTCATACGGGCCGTATCCCCCGAGGAAGAGGACGACCTTCTCAACTCTAGATACTGCCTGAACCACCTTCTCAAGCCCCCTGCCGGGGAAAAGCCCCCCGATGTAGAGAACGAGAAACCAGTCGTCGCGCCTCCCTAGGATCCGTCTCCTCAGATTCCTAGCTTCCTTCTCTTGGACGTTGAACGGATCAAAACAGTTCATAATGGCGACGACACGTCTAGCACCGTTCTTCCTGGCCAGCTCGCCTATCATCGTGCTCGTCACGATGACCAGGTCGCACCTCGGGGCGATGAAGGATTCTAGGATTCTGAGAAAACTGACGAAGAAGCTCGGGGAAAACGTCGAGACGAAGTCGGGGTAGGACTCGTGCATATCATAGACGACCTTACATCCCAAAATAAGCGAGGCCATCAGGCCTGGCAGAACGGTATCCATGTCGTGGCAGTGTACGACATCGGGCCTGGACCTCGTGACGTGGACCAGGAGATAGGCGTAGAAGAGAAGAAACCCGGGGAGTAGTCGAATGAGCGACCCGTACCCAGATCGGAAGCGGAAGCGAACTACCTCGAAGCCGTCCACCACCTCTTCCCTCTCGAACCGCCCCTCCCTGTCCCACGCCAAGACCTTTACCCTGAAGCCGGCCCTTGACAGCGAAGCTGCCTCTCTCTTCACACGGGGATCCGGCTTGAAAGGATTCGATAGAAACATTGAAACATAGACCATTGAGTACCGTGGTCGCTTGTCCGCTCGAAAAGCTTTTCTATCCGACGCCACTCGACGCATCTACCCATACCCTTCGAGGCCCATCTCTGGGGAGACCTCAGAATGAGAATACTTGTCGTACCGGCAGTTGACTGGTTCACAGCCCTAGAAAACAGGGTTCATCACCTTGTTCGATTCTGGCTCAAAGGCAACGAGGTCCACGTCGTCCACATACCCCTGGGTGGAAAGCCTCTTCGGTCGGCTGGTGGCGAGAGGATTCACAGGCTCTCAACGGCTAGAACGACCAGCCTGCTGCTCTACTACGTCATGAACTTCTTTCCCCAGCTCGTACAGATCACTAGGATCATCAGGCGGGAGAAGATCGACATCGTCGTTACGACAAACCTCTCGGCCGGGACAGCCGCCATAATCTCGGCCAAGCTGCTCGGCGTCAAATCGATTTTCGACTACTGCGACTATCTACCTGCCTTCTCGCGTTACGCAGGCGTGTGGTCCTTCCTACAGCGGCTCTTGAGGGCGACCGGAGAGCTGCTAACCGTTTTCAACCTGAGAGCATCCCAAGGCGTCGTCGTCATAGGGAAGCGGCTCCTCTACCACGCCTCCAGGTTCAATCCCATAGTTCTAGAGGTTCCCAACGGGGTTGACCCTTCCAGGTTCGAAAAGGCAGGGAGGTGGCGCCCGAGTCCGAACCCGGTGCTCGGCTATGTGGGGATACTAGAGTTCTTCGTCGACCTGAAGTCCGCGATGAGGGCACTCAGGCTCCTAGAGGGATGCAGGCTGGTGATAGTCGGGGACGGACGGGAGAGGCCTAGGCTCGAGTCCGTCTCGCGCGCGCTGGGCGTCGAGCAGAGGGTCGAGATGGTGGGGAGGGTTCCATACGACCAGGTCCAGAGATGGATATCCTCGATGGACATCTGCCTCCTCCCCTTCGAAAGGAGCGAACTGACCGAGTCGGCACTACCCCTCAAGATCCACGAGTACGCGGCCTCCCGTCGACCCATCATCTCTTCGAGCCTCTTCGAGGTCCGCCGCATGTACGGGGACCTCCTCCTATACGCCGAGGGAGCCGACCAGATCGCAGCTGCTGTAAACCGTATCGTTGAAAACCCGAAGGAGACCCTTAAGAGAATTCGAAGGTCGTTCGTCAGATCGACGAGAACCTACTCCTGGAGTGCACTGGTGCCTATGTACCAGCGAGCATTCCAAAGGGTTCTATCCCAGGGAAGAGAGGAGGCTCAGCAGTGAGAAGAGGCCTGGCCTTGAGGCTCAGCTCCCGCCAAATGATCTTTCTGGCGCTCCTCCTCCTCTTGCTGGTTGGCGTCGTCCTGAGGGCCTACCTAGACATGATATGGGGCGACATACCCACCAGTGACCCCTACTTTTTCATTTCGTGGGCGACGGGTATCTCGTCGGCAGGCAGGCTGCGATTTCCCGGATCCGACAACCCGGCCTACGGGTCCTATCCGAATGGATATCCGATGATCCTCGCCGAACTTTCAAAGGTGGCCAACGTGTCCCCGACGGCTGCCTCCCGGCTGATGCCGTATCTATTCGGCTCGCTTCTTTTGCTTCCAGTCTTCCTCTTTCTTCGAAGGATCAGCAGAAGCCAGGGCAAGGCGCTCCTCGGATGCGCCCTCGTCGCCTTCGCCTTCACGGTGGTCAAGTATACCTCCGTTTCGATTCCCAATCTCTTGGGCCTCTTCTTCTTCACAACGGCCCTCTGGCTAGCCGTCGAGCCCGGAAGGCTGTCCAAGAAGCATATCATCCTCCTCTTCCTTCTGCTCCCCGTAGTGGCCAAGCTTCACTACTTGTCCCTTGTCTGCATAGCGGTTGCCCTGGCCATCGTGGTGTCCAGAAAGGTAATCCTCCGTGCATCGGGGGCTAAGCTCGAGCCGCGCAGGATTGCCTTCCTCCTGGTCGCCGCGGCCGTGGCGGGCGCCATCGCCTGGACGGCGGCCTACAAGATCATGTGGGGCGTATACAAGATCGACATAACGAGGCAGCCGCCACCGCGGCTCAGCCAGGCAACCAGGCTGATAGGGTATCCCCTCATATTCGGAGGAGTCCAGACCCTCCTCCTACCGCTGGGGATACTGTTCCTAGCCATTGCCTACTACAGGGCAAACTTCAAGGCAGAGAAGAACACGCTGGGCGTCGAACCAGTACTCCTCTTCTCGCTCTGGTTCGTGTTCTTGGTATTCGCGTCAGGGTTCTTCAACGTGGAGTACTACCCCTTCCGCTTCAACTGCTTCCTCATGATACCCTTCGGGTCGATCTCACTCCTCGGCGCTCTGCTGGTGGCGGACCGTCTGAGGAAGCTTCGAAGAGCCAGCTCCGTCGTTGTCCCATTCCTCGTCTTGTTGACTCTGGCCTCGCTTTCCCAGGTCTCCCTCCAGTCCTACGCGACGCTGAGTCGTCCGCAGCCACTGCTTCCCTGGGAGCAGGAGTATGGTCGGGAGGAGATCCACGGCTCGCTTCCCTGGATCGTGGAGAACATCGTCCCAAGCATAGACTACGCGCAACAGTTCCCCAGAAGGGAGATGCTGATGACGGACTGGGTCCGTTCGCGTGCCCTCCGAGCAATGGGATT
>CAYWSC010000215.1:0-4000 GCA_964460695.1 Hadarchaeota archaeon (SeqCode) | reverse complement strand
TGAGGATAGAACACGTCATCCAGAGCTTCGGGCCTGGTGAATGTGAGCAGAAGGATCCTCGTCCCTCGTGACTCGAGGAGCCTGAGGAGACGATTCTCCGTGAAGGGCCGCCTCTTCCGGGGAAAGAAGAACCTCTCGCTGGGACTCTCCAAAAAGCAGCGACAGGCGTGGATGAATCTGGCGAGCTTCGAAGCCGATACGGCGGCGGCCGCGTTTCTATTCGGATCCGTGGGATCTATTACGACTAGCGGCGACGAGAAGTCTTTCGCAGGCTTGCCCTTCGACTCCACGTCGATTACGTGCCCGTATGACCATTCCGCAGCGGATCTGACAAGCTCAAGGAAGGTTCCGTGGGCAATGGTGAGGACCTCGCACAACAGCCCTGAGAACCCCCTGATCTTCGCCTCGGCTCCATAGACACCAATGCCCTTCATGAACTGCTTGGTCAGGAGGATCTGGTCCCGCAGCTTCTCGTCGGTCTTTCTGGCCACGTACTGGGTGTGAAACCTCGTCCGGTCGACCGCCGACTTGAGCTTTCCAGCCTCGCTGACCATGAATGCGCCTACGAGGTCAACCTGGATGGGTCCCCTGGGGTGTCGGATCCAGGCCCTGACATATGGGTGCTCGGCGTATGCGACCTGGTAGGCAAGGGCCTTTCTGGTGGCCCATCTCCTTCCGATCTTGATCGTCTCTTCTTCGAGAAACTTCTTCGTGGCGCTCTCCGGGAAGAAGATGAAGATGTCGATGTCATGGTGGTCCTCCAGATAGGTTCCCTTGGCGACGGATCCCTGGGTCTGGACCTGACACTCGATGCCCAGCTCCCTTGCAACATCGGCGACCTCGCGTTCAAGGGTTCTGGAGAGGGACTCGACGAGCCTCCTGGTCTCTCTGGAGGGCCTGACCTTCCTCAGAACGGTGTCGATGATCTCCTGGTGCTGGCTCAGAGGCTAGGCCCCCTCAGAAACCTCGTATAGATCCGAATAGATGGGCCCTTGAGGCGTGAGAGTCGAACGTTTGAGCTTGAGCGAGGCTACCCGAAACGATCCGACCTCAACATCCTGCATCTTCTCCAGGAAGGCGACAAGCGACGGGCCGGGCCTTCCCTTCAGCCTTGCAAGGGTGAGGTGTGGAACATAGCTGCGCTCCTTCTTGAATCCGATCTTCGACAGCCTATGATCCACATCTCTGAGAAGCGCCACCATCTTCTCGTCCTCACTTTCGGATCCAAGCCATATCACCCTGGGGCGGCGCGGGTTGGGAAAGGCCCCGAGTCCCCTCACCGTCACCTCGAATCCGAGAAGCGGACGACACTCATCTAGAACGGATTTGACGGATTCGAGGATTGAGGACGGAACGTTCCCAAGGAACTTCACTGTGAAGTGGAGGTTCTCAGGCCTCACTGGGCGGACGATGGAGCCCATCTCCCGCAGATCTCCAAGGATTGGATCTATTCTCGCTCTCATGTCGTCTGGTATGTCGACGGCGACAAATGCCCTTATCTGGTCTGACACCTGCCCACTCCCAAACCTCGGAAGAGGTCGACCCCGAAGCCGGATAGGATCGGCCGAGACTTGATGGTCGTTGCGTTGAAAAATATGAAGCCCCCGGGAAACAAGGCCATCTTGTTATCACTATAGATCAGAAAAGGCCATCGTGTGGGTTTGTAACTCAAAAAAGATTTATAAGGGTAAAACTCAAGCGGCGAAGGGGTGAGTGAGCTGGCATATTCGTATGAGTCAAAAGGCAAGACCTACTTCCTGTACAAGAAGGGAAGGATCTTCTACTTTACAAGGGATGAGGCGGCGGCGAAGGCCAAGGGTGCCGAGCCGGTCGATGCTATCCCCGAGGGCATGACGGTAGTGGTAAACGAGCGTACTGGCCTGCCGATTCTGAAGAGAAAGTAGCCGCAGGGCCATCCTCACCGACGAGGCGTGCGGCAAGATATTTTTAAGCTCAGAGCCGAGACGCCGTGCGCCTGGGAAGGATCTACATGATACCCTCGTGTGAGTATATGAGGCAGAAGGGCTATCAGAAGCTGACCTACTGCACCCTGACGAAGAGATACGTAGTCAACTGCAACAAGAGAGAGTGCGAGGCCTACAAGAAGGCCAAGGGAATTACCGAGGTCAAAAGGATAGCCTTCTAGTCTACCGATTCTGCCGGTGCAGGATGATTCCCGCGGTAGCCCATAGCACCGCCTGGAGCATAAGCGTCAGGGTAGTTGCCCATGCTGCACCGGATAGTGCCATCTTTCCGACCAGATAGGAGTTGAGCGTCGGCGCTACGAGGAGAGATTGAACGAAGGTTGCTACCACGAGGAGTTTGAGGAACCTGTGGGACGCCCTTCCAAATATGAATGCAGAGAAGACCGAGTAGACTAGGACGGCGGAGAATCCGACTGAGAGGATTCTAAGCGCAGTGGTCGCCTCAGAGTTTCCCGGCCCGAAGAGGAATCTCACTAGGAATCCAGAGACGAGCTGGTAGGCTGCGACCGTGAAGATTGACAGTGCCAGGGCCGCGACGGCTATCCTTCCAAGCTGGAACTCCCTCCCCTGGGATGCCCTTGGGAGGAGAACCGTCTCTATCGTCTTTCCCAGGAGTGAGAGGGGAAGGGTGAATAGCGTTGCCATGGCAAACCAGCCGAGGTTCAAGGCGTCCAGCCTGTACTGAATTACAAATGCGCTGACCCGGGTCGATATGGCCCCGGATGCGGCGATGAGGAAAATCAGGGAGGATATCCCCAGGGCCTCGCGGAAGGAAACGTCGTCGCTTTTCGGAGCTCTATTGGTGCTTAGAACTAGGGAGAAGGTCACAACCAGCTCGAACGCCAAGGAGAAAAGGCCAATCATGAGGAGCAGGCGTGGGGTGCTGACGGCCAGCCAGACGGCCAGGGCCACTGCGCACACTCTCGCCACAGAGTCTAGGATCATTATCAGCGATACGTTGCCCATTTTCTGCCTGCCTTGGAAGAACGAGATGTTGAGGTTCAGTAGGCAGACGGCGAGCAGCAACAAGGAGAGGTTCAAGACGAAGTTGGGTTCCACTCGGGAGCGGTAGAGCCAGTTCACAGCCAGGTTGGTTGCTATCACCAGTATCAGGGAGACGGATACAATCCAGACGAACGCCTTGCGCACCAAGGGGTGGGCTCGCTCCCCCTCCTTGGCGACGAATCTCGCGATGGTTGTGTGAAGTCCGAAGAGGGAGAAGACGGACATAAGGAGCACGACGGAGAGGCCGAACTCGTACTTTCCGAGGGCCTCCGTTCCCATGAATCGGTTTATGTAGACCTTTACCGCGAGCATGAGCAGGCTTGAAAAGGCGGTCCCGGCGTAGACGATGGCGCCGTGCCTCACCACCGGTCTCATTTTGTTCGACGGCCGGTCATGCCGTGCCTTTAAAATACTTCAGGGCCCGCTGTACCTAGTCCCCTACGGCCTGATGGGTGTCCAGTAGTAGATCGAGACGCCTGAACACGAGTACAGCCTGTCAAAAGGCGGTATGGGGAAGGCACCAGGACGTGGCCGGGAGATGGAGGCGACCCTGTCGTCCTCCGGGTCCGCACCCGAGATGTACCAAAGGGATCCGTCGTATCTGTCGAACTTGGAGACGTTGGGCTCCATGTTGAAATGCTCCGCGATAAGCCGGGATATGGAGTCGCTTGTGTAGATGTACTTGTAGTAGTACGCCTCCTCGCCAGCCGTTCCCGATGTGGATCTCAGATTCAGCTTCCCCAGTATTAGAAGGGCATGTGTGATGTCCGAGGTGTAGATGTCCAGACTTCTTAGCGGGTAGGGCCTTCCTCTCTGAACGTCGTATCCCTGGAAGAACCACCAGTGTAGGTGGACATCGCTGAATCCTATTGCTCGAAGGGCGCGCGAACGGACCCAGTCCGTCATCAGCATCTCCCTTCTGTCGAACTGTTGTGCATAGTCTATGCTGGGGACGATGTTCTCCACGATCCAGGGGAGCGAGCCGTGGATCTCCTCCCGGCCATACTCCT
>CAYWSC010000214.1:0-4014 GCA_964460695.1 Hadarchaeota archaeon (SeqCode) | reverse complement strand
TGCGGTACATGTTCGGGTTCTCGAGCCTGTGACGAACCTCGCGGATTATGATATCGGCCGCTGCCTCCAGCGTCTCCTGGCCGAACCGTGCGGAGGCATCCTGCGGGGCCATGGCACCGCCAGCTCCTACGAGGGGCTCGCCCTTAGCCGGCAGTTCGGACAGGTCGACCGTCTCAGGATGGAGAGCCAGCATGTGTGAGGTCTCCCATCCGCCGGCGTGATCGCCGGCAAAGGGATACCTGTCCTTGACCAGGAGGTAGTCCACGCAGGCCCAGGCAAGCATTCCGTGGCGCTTGCTGTAGTGCCGCTGGTTGAAGATTACGGCCGCGGCCCTTGCATGGTCTATGAGGGGATAGTGGCCCGCGACGAGAACTCCAACCTTAAAGCCTAGGCTCTCTGCCTCCGCTAGGATGTGCAGTAACAGCCTCTGGTAGTTGAGAACCTGCTCCGTGGGGGTGAAGGGCTGTCTCTGCCGCGAGAAGTTCTCTGGGTCGAGGTCCATCAGCCTCGCTATCTCTTCCCGGTCCCGAGCAGTCGCCTCCATGAGGGATTCGGATCTACTCTCGCCGTAGTAGAGGGGTGGAAAGACAAGCCCTCCGCCCTTCCGGGCGCAGAGAATTGCCAGCCCCTCGGCCTGGAGGGTGTCGGTGCCGACCGGGTCGTGTAGGCCGTGCCACTCAAGGTTCCCTATGGGGATGTACACAACTGGGAAGGCCTTCCTCCTCTCGACTATCTGTCGCGGCCTGAGCAT
This sequence comes from Hadarchaeota archaeon (SeqCode), assembly GCA_964460695.1. Taxonomy (GTDB): domain Archaea; phylum CAYQAE01; class CAYQAE01; order CAYVLA01; family CAYVLA01; genus CAYWSC01. Next base: position 3,263 of record CAYWSC010000214.1, on the reverse strand, counting down.
ATGGTATCTGACTTCCTCCTCCATAGGGGCTAGCTTTTCGTTCACTGGTTATAACTCTCGTCCCTGCCTCCGCAGCACTTTTATTCGGGACACCCCGAGCTGGGCCCATGGGCCAGATACAGCTCGACTGGGAGCGGTACTTGGACAAGGTCTATGCCTGCTGGATGGGGAAGAACATCGGGGGAACCCTGGGCACCCCCCTGGAGGGCAAGAAGGAGGTTCACTCCCTGACGTTCTACGACCCGGTTCCCGACCGGCCCCTTCCAAACGATGATCTTGACTTTCAGCTCGTCTGGCTACGAATGCTTCTCGACGGCAGGATTGACCCTTGGCTGGACGACTTCTCCGAGTACTGGCTCAGGCACCTCTCCGCCTACCCGTGGAACGAGTACGGCTTCTGCGCCAGAAATTTAGAGAGGGGTCTGAGGCCGCCGGTATCCGGATGCTTCGAGAACTACTTCGTAGACGAGATGGGGTCACCGATAAGGTCTGAGATATGGGCATGTGTGTCTCCCGGGGATCCCCAGACGGCCGCCTCGCTTGCCTGGAGGGACTCGGCCCTGGACCACGCCGGCGGGGAGGGAACGTACGGCGAGATGTTCTGGGCCGCCGTGGAGAGCGCCGCCTTCGTCCTGGACGATCCACAGACACTGATCAGGATAGGCCTCTCGATGATACCTTCCTCCTCTCTCATCCACCGCACGGTTAGAGAGGTTCTATGGTGCCACAGAAAGGGACTTTCGTGGATAGAGGCTAGAAACAGGATTCTGCACTGCTTCGGCCACGCCCAGCCCTGCAACGCGCCGCAGAACCACGGATTCACCGTGATAGGCCTGCTCTACGGCAGGGATTTCGGAGACAAGCTTTGCACCGCGGTCAACTGCGGCTACGACACGGACTGCACTGGGGCGACCCTCGGCTCGCTCCTCGGCATAATGAACGGGTCTTCGGGGATCCCCAGCCGCTGGGCCGAGCCGATCGGCGAGCAGATAGTTCTCCACAAATTCACCAAGAATCTAAAGGCTCCGAGAGATGTGAGGGAGCTGACGGAGCTGACTGGAAGGGTCGCAAGGAGGAGATCCGAGGCGGGCCTGTGCTCCACCACCCTTGGAGACGCGGATGTGACTCCCGGGGATGCCCTCTCAATACTTTTCCGAAACCACAAGGCTCTCGCGGCGGCGAGGAGGGACCCACAGTCGAGCATAGTCAGGCGAGGCAGCTACGAGCTCTCCTTCCACTACATGGGCGACCCGGTCCTCTATCCGGGCGTCGAGAAGGAGGTCGCCGTGTCCCTCGAAAAGGATGGCTCCCCGCAGCAATTCCGGCTTGATGTGGAGCTGCCTGAGGGCTGGGTCGGAGACGGCCCCTTCGAATACGGGTCTTGGAAGGTCTTCCGGGTGGAAGCTCCGTCACTGGAGAAGGGCCAAGAGATCGGCGTGAAGGCCAAGCTGGACGGCGAGGACCTCACAGAGCGATTCCTCCTCCTGTCGCCCTCGGACCTCGATCCCTACGGATGCTCCTTGAACGTCCCCACCTGCCCCAGGTGTGGCGGGAGGCTGGGGTCATGCATATGCGAGGGATGAAGAGGGAGGCTTGCTGTGCGAAGCGGGAGAGAAATCTATTTCTCATGACTACTCCATCGGGTCAGGGTGGTTGAATGAGCAGCGAAGAGGTCTCATCGAAGGCCCTCTACCTTGAGGACTGCTACATGAGGGAGTGCGAAGCCGAGGTCGTCTCCGTCAAAGATGGAAAGTACGTCGTTCTCGACCAGACCATTTTCTACCCGAAGGGAGGAGGCGTCGCCTGGGACACGGGCACCATCCTCAGGGACGAGGAGTCCTTCTCGGTCGTCTACGTCGGCAAGTTCGGCGGAGTCATATCCCACGAGGTTGACCGGCCAGGGCTCCAAGTCGGGGACAAGGTCCACTGCATCCTTGACTGGGAGCGCAGGTACAAGCTGATGCGCAGCCACACAGCCGCCCACACATTGATATCCATTCTCTGCAACGAGACCGGGGCCCTAGTAACGGGAAACGACATAACCCCGGAGAGGACGAGGTTCGACTTCAGTCTGGAGAAGTTCGACAGGGACATCTTCCTCGACTTCATAGATAGGGCGAACCGCCTCTTCCAGCAGGACATCCCGGTGAAGGCGTATGAGCTTCCCAGAGAGGAGGCGATGAAGATCCCAGGAGTGGTAAAATTGGCCTCTGCACTCCCGCCCAAGGTTGACAGGCTGAGAATAGTGGAGATAGAGGGAGTGGACAGGCAGGCAGATGCCGGCTGCCACGTCAGGAGCCTGAAGGAGGTTGGCCGCATAGAGTTCATCAAGGCCCAGAACAAGGGGAAGAACAACAGGAGGGTCTACTGGAGGCTGGTGGACTGAGGGTTGGATCGATCCGGGAACCGGTGCGCTGCGGCCCAAGTGCATTCAAATAACATCTTTTCCCGCTGGAGGAGAATCTGGCTTCGCCTTGCCCCGGTGTCCAGGCCCTCCCATCGGCCATGAAATCACTTTGTCTAGGAAAGGTCCTTTGCTAGCGAGTCCTCTGTACGGCTGGGTGTCCCGGATTGGCGAGCATCGAGATTGGAAGAACCCTTGACGGCGTCTTTCTAGGGAGGAAGAACAGGTTCCTTGCCTCAGTTCTCCTCGAGGGTAAGGAGTATGACTGCTTCCTGCCTAATCCGGGGAGCTGCTGTATCTAGGGGCGCCGGTCCTCGTGCTCCCTGCCGCTGCAGTGGGGAGGAGGACGCGATTTGACTTGGTTGGAGCTCGAGACGGAGGCGTCCTCGTATCGATCGACTCTAGGGCTCCCAACCGCCTCGTCCGGGAAGCTCTCCTCTCGGGAGAGATGGCGCCCTTGTCCCGCTACAGAGAAGTAGTCAGGGAGTACGCTTACAGATCCTCGAGAGTTGACTTCATGCTGCCGGGGCAGCCCCCCTGTCTGGTCGAGGCGAAGTCATGTACGCTGGTTAGATCTGGGGTCGCCCTTTTCCCAGACGCACCCACCCGGAGGGGGAGGAGGCACCTGTTGGATCTCTCTGCGGCTCTGCGGGAGGGATACAGGTCGGCCGTCGTCTTCCTGGTTCAGAGAGCCGACGCGAAGAGCTTCGCTGCGAACGAGACGACCGACCCGGGGTTCGCCCAGGCACTGAGGGACGGCGCGTCGGCAGGGGTCGAGGTATACGCCTACAGGTCGATCTTCGAGGGCACCTTTCTCGTCCTCGACAAGGACATACCCGTTCTCTTGGGACGATCCACC
>CAYWSC010000213.1:0-4027 GCA_964460695.1 Hadarchaeota archaeon (SeqCode) | reverse complement strand
TCCTCTACGACATAGACGACCTCACCCAGCCAGCCGGCCTAGAGTATGCAAGGTGCCTCCTCAATTCGACCCAAGCCCAGCTTGAAATGCTCCGGTCCCGAGGGGTGGACGTGACGCCGGAGGCCCGGCTTCTGGAGAGGGCACGCGTCCTACTGGATAAGGGTCTCTACCGCGGAGCGGAGTTCTGCTGTAGATCCGCAATCCAGAAGCTTGCGGAGAAGGAGATTCGACAGTGGTTCCTAGTCCCGGCAGTCGCGATCCTGCTGCTCGGTGGAAAGAGGAGGGATGGAGTGCCTTGAAGACCCTGGTGATTCTGGGAAGTAGAAATACATCCGGCCAGACCGCGAGGGCTGCCGGCGCCCTGGCTGAGGGGGTGGAGGGATCCGTAGAGACCGTCTTTCTGCCCCAGCTCGACCTGAAGCGCTGTGAGCAGTGCGACGACGATGGGTGGGGAACCTGCAGGTCGGAGGGAAGGTGCAAGCTGGACGACGACTTCGAAGGTCTCGTCGGAAGAGTTAGGGATGCCGACCTGGTTGTCTTCGCCACTCCGGTCTACTTCAGCGACCTCTCCGAGAGCATGAAGGCGTTTCTCGACAGGCTTAGAAGGATATGCAGGTTCAGCGACGCCGACGGAATCCGGGGGAAGAGGGCGGTTGGCATCTGCATGGCGGGAGGCGGTGGAGGCGGCGCACCCAGATGCGCGTCGATCCTCGATGCCATCCTCGCCAAGTGCGGCTTCGACGTCGTCGACATGATCCCTGTCCGGCGTCAGAACCTAGATCTGAAGATAGAGCTCCTCAGAGCAACGGGGCGCTGGCTTTCTGCGTGGCAGCCTAGCTAGACTCCATAGCCGCTATTGCCTCCTCGAGGATCCTCTGGGCCTCCTTCAGCCTCTCAGGTATGTCCAGCCCTCCAGGGCATTTCTCCACGCACTCCCTGCATTCTACACAGGCGTCGGGCTTCACCTCGAGGGCCTGGTACGTTCGAATCCCGATATACTTCAGGTTGTCCGGGTACCCCTGGTACTGGTCGAGGGCCTTGAAGACCTGGGGTATGTTTATGCCGCTCGGACAGGGCTGGCAGTAGCCACACCTGAGGCACCGCTGGCCGTACCTGAAGCTGATCCCGGTGGAGCCTATCATCCTGAGGAGCTCTGCCCTCTCCTCCTCTGAGAGTGGGGAGATTTCCTCTCCGACGCTGCAGTTCTCCTCCACCTCCTCCATCCTCATCATGCCCGGGATGACCGTCGAGACAGCATCCTGCGAGATGATGTGTCTCAGGTTGAGGCGCACTATCGGGTCGTTCCCCACCGCCTCGTTCTCCGACGACCTGGGACTGACCAGGGCTCCTCCCGAGAGCGGCTTCATGACGATTACGCCCATACCAGCCTCCTTGGCGAGGGGAAGGATCTCCTCGCCCACACCCTCTTGGTCTATGATCGAGTAGGCAACCATGATCGTCTCGAACTCTCCCGATTCTATGGCGTCCCTCATGACATCTAGGTCTCGATGAATCGTAATCCCAATATGGTCGACCAGCCCCTGCTTCTTCGCCCACTTCGCGGCCTCGAGGGCACCGCCGGGGCCCATGACCTTTTCGTACTGCTCCCGGTCGCTTACCGAGTGGAGCTGCCACAGATCGATCCTGTCCATCTTCAGCTCGGAGAGGCTGGTCTTGAGATCGGCTTTGGCTCCATCCGCCGTTCTCTCGCCGGTCTTGGTAGCTATGTAGAACTCGTCCCTCCTGCCCTCGGTGGCTATCCCTATCTTCCTCTCGCTGTCGCCGTAGGCCCGCGCCGTGTCTATGAAGTTCACGCCCAGGTCTAAGGCCCTGTTGATGCAGGCCGTGGCTACATCTTGGCTAATCCTAGGGAGCTTGATAGCCCCGTATCCGATGACCGATACCTCAAGGCCTGTTCCTCCAAGCTTCTTGTACCTCATTCGACCACGCCTACCCGTCCCCTGCGTTCGATAGAATAATGTTGCTCGGGACAAAGAGTCCAGATCGGTGTCCCGCCACCTTCCTCCTAGATGAAGCTTCTCTTCCTCATAGCCTCGTAGACCCTCTCCACGGCGATCTCGACGGCCGCCTCTGCCAGTCCACAATCCCCCGAGCCAGCCCTGTCCAGGGACTCCTTGAAGCTGGTGGAGATCTTCTCCTCTATTATCTTGAAAACCTCAGACCTGTCCACCTTTATCGCGGAGAGGGATCTGGAGTACTCCTCCATCGAGGCGATGACGCCGCCCGCGTTGGCCACGATGTCTGGAACGACCGTCACGTCCCTCTTCTTGAGGATCTCCATCCCTTCGACGGTCGTGGGCATGTTTGCAGCCTCCACGACGGCCCTGGCACCTATCTCTCCGGCGTTGCGCCCGGTTATCACCTCGCCTATCGCGGCGGGTATCAGGAGATCCGTCTTGAGACGGAACAGCGCCCGGTTGTCTATCTCCTGGGCGAAGCCAGAGCCCCTTCCGGTCTCGCCCTTGTGCTTGACAAGGGCTGGGATATCGAGGCCCTTCGGGTCATAGGCGCCTCCCCTCGAGTCCGTGATGGCTACCACGCGGGCCCCCTCCTGGTGCAGGAACCTTGCGGTCCAAGAGCCGACGTTGCCGAACCCCTGGATCGCGACGGTCGCTCCGTCGAGACTCGTTTCCAGTACCTCTTCTAGCAGCTGCCTGGCAGCTACGAAGCAGCCCCACCCCGTCGCCTCCTTCCGGCCCGGCAGCCATCCATGTACCCCAGCTGGCTTCCCGGTGACCGATGCGGGATCCATGGTCTCGTTGAAGATGACGGCCATCTCCTCGGGTCCTGTTCCCAGGTCCGGGGCAGGTATGTACGTGTGGCTTGCAAACATCTCTTTGAAGTCGTGAGCAAAGTACTCCACCGCGTCGATCCTTATTATCCGCTCGAACTCCTTGTCCCTCATCTTCTTGCCGAAGATCCTGTACATCGCCGGCATGTCGACCCTTATCCCCGTCTTGCCACCCCCGAACTCTACGTCGTTGGCAGCCGTTTTGAGCGTCATCAGTCTGGCTAGCTCGACGGTCTCCCATGCCGTGACGTCGGGGGATATCCTTATCCCGCCCTTGTACGGCCCCCTCGAGTTGTTGTGAAGGGCTACACAGCCCCAGTGGATGACGACCTTGCCCAGCGTCTTGCAGGGAACCCTGAAGGCTATGATCTGTTGAGGGTTGATCAGTTCGTCGACAGTAGGCCTCTCCAGCCCGAGGCGCTCGCCCCCCTGCATCATCAGCTCGACAGACCTTGTCAGCGGCTCTTGGCTCTGGAGAAGCGCCTGCATCTTGTTCCCGCGCCCGCTCATGGCCATCACACCGACATGCCCAGATGAAGGCTCCACTATTATGGGTATCCACCCCTCACCTGTAGCGGCGGGAAGGCAGAGAGACTGGTCGTCTCGGTCTCGAGGCAGCTGGCGGCGTAGCTCGTTACATCCCCACCAGTGTGTCGGGCCGGTAGAGACCTATAAGCGGTTTCCGCGGACCTGAAAGTGTAAGCCTTCTACCGTTCCACCTTCAGATGGGCCGTTGGCGACGAGAATACGCAAGAAACTCGCTCTGAGAAATCCCGAGACGGGAGAAAACTCAGCTCTAGTCGAGGATGAGGCAGGAGGAGAGATCGTGATGGATGTCCACGAGCCCAGGGAGATACGAGAGGCGCTGACGAGCTACGGAGCCAAGGTACAGATCAGGCCGCTCCCAGCGGGTGACTACCATGTCGGAGACTCCGTGGGCATCGAGAGGAAGACTGTCTCGGACTTCATGTCCTCCATGTACAGCGGGAGGCTCGGAAGCCAGATAAGCTCCATGGTGAAGTGCTACGACACCCCCCTCCTATTGGTGGAGGGGAGGCCCGAGCTACAGCGGATAAGGTTCAACACCAAGTCCTACTACGGCTACATCTGCAGCCTGCTTCTCTCCAGGGCCATCTCCGTGATCCAGACGCCCAACACGCAGACATCCGCCCTCGTCATCCATCTCATCGCGCGAAGGACCTCGCGGCCTCGAAG
>CAYWSC010000212.1:0-4029 GCA_964460695.1 Hadarchaeota archaeon (SeqCode) | reverse complement strand
CCATCAGCTTCCTGATCCTCCTCGCAGTTGCCTCGGCTCCCTGCGAAAGCGCCTGGGGCTCGAAGGATGAGTACCTGCTGCCGACGATGTCGTGAGGAGGCGTTGTTCCAACATCCTCGGAAAACTCATCTCCCTTCAAAATCAAGATGTTCCGGTAGCTCTTTCCAAAGTGGAAGACGACGCTCTCATCGCCTATCTCATCGTTGAGAAACTCCAAGAGTTCCCGTGACTCGGAGTCGGGGATGTGGCCCGATGAATAGTCCGCGAGAGTGTCCCCTCGGATAGTGACGAAGTTGCATCTGAACGCCACATCCGCATCTTCGAGTTCGATTCCCAGCGCTGTGGCCTCCAGCGCACCGCGACCCGTCAATTCGGTGATGGGATCATACCCCATAATGGACATGTTCGCAGCGTCGCTCCCAGCAGGCGAACCCCTTGGCAGACTTAGGAAAAGCCCCATGCCTTCAAGGGTGCCCAGAGACTTCATAGAGGGAGCCTTGGAAGCCATGAGGGGAGTTCTCCAGGACAGTTCGCGTATCGGATAATCCGCCATCCCATCCGGGACTATTATTACGTACCTCATCTGGACTGCCCCGTTTCTAGCTCTTAGGGCCGGCTAGTCTCTCCCTGACCGCCGCCACGATCAGCGGTAGCAAAATCGTGGCATCTCCATAGACCGTTACCATCCTTGCGGATCCCTCGAGTTTTCCCCAAGAGACGGCCTCGTCTAGAGTGGCCCCAGAGAGTCCCCCGGGTTCCGGCCTGTCCGTGGTTATCTGGATGGCGAAGTTGAATCCATTTGGCGCGATTAGCTTGCTTTGCAGTATGAAGTTCTTCGGAACTCCTCCCCCGATCAGCAGCGCACCGCTCCTCTTCGACTGGAACGAGATGTCTATCATCCTTCCAAGGTCTGCCAGAACGTCCAGTGTGAAGGGATGCGTCTGCGAGAAGATGTAGCTTTGGATGCCCAGAATGGAATCCGTGAAAGCAGGGACGAAGATGGGCACATCGCATTCAGCTGCCGCTCGAACAAAGGAGGAATCGTCGGAGATGGCCTTGCCTATCCGCCGGACGAGCTCGCTTGGAGATATGACGGCTCCCGCGTCAACAATCTTCTCAAGAAGCGAGGAGATCTCTCTCTCGAAGGTCTCAAACGCCTCTTGGTCGATGAAGGAGTCGTAAATCCTGCTTACCCCCCTGGATCTCAGTTCCGCATCTGTAGAGTAGCTAATCTGTCTCCACTGGGGGCAGCCAAAGCTACACATCAAGTCGTGCGTAACGTTTGCACCAGTCGAGACGACGACGTTGACAAACCCATCCCTGATCATCTCCGCTATTACCTTCCTCATTCCCCCGGGAACCATCGCACCGGCCAAGCCCAGGTAGACGGTGGAGTTAGATCTGACCATCTGTTCCAGGATGTCAACCGCCTTCGAGACCCTGCCAGCGCCGAAAACCCCGCTGGAGCCCATCTGGTCTATTAGCTGGCCTGCAGTCATGTTCGGACCGACAACTACGTCCTTCACCTTCTTTCTCATCAGCCCAGAACCCGTTGAAAGCTGACTCAGGAGCTCTTAACCCGGTCGGCGAGCCTCCTTCCCTCGAACTCGGTGTACTCTATCTCGACTCCGTTGGCCAGGCCGTCCAGATCTGGCTTTTCCATTTCAAAGGTGGAGTAATCGCCCAGATCCATCACTTGGATGGTGTCGCCCATTACGGCCAATACCTGCCCGGACTTCCTCTCTACAACCGGGGTCTCGACCTTCGAGTCAACTGGAAGGATGAATGACCGACGCTGGCCGTCGAAGATGCCTATAGCCTCGACCCTTGCCTTTGCAGCTCCGTGTTTCCCGGGGGAGGAAGTGGTGTAGCTGACGATCTTGCACGGCTCGCCGTCGATCATTACGTACTTGCCGACCTTGAGCGTTCTTACCTCGACAATCTTTCTGGCCATACGCATCGACTTTAGGGCCGACCGGGCGGAAGAAGATATAAATATTTTTGGAGAAGCCGAGTGAGACCGAAAGTGCCCCGGGTCGAATCTCATGGCGATATCAAGCATAGGAATTGTCACCAACCAGTCCCCAGCCGCGTACCAGCTGGCCATCGAGTCGATTGGATATCTAGCCGAGAAGGTAAGCGAGATATTCGTTGAGGCCAACCTCCTTCTAGACATCGAGAGGAGGAATTCCGACATCGGCCAAGGGCTCCGCGTTCTGGACTACTCTAGAAGGCTCGACCTCTTGCTGGTCTTCGGCGGGGACGGAACAATACTCAGATCTATTCGGTCGATCGGCGACCTACAAATTCCAGTGTGCGGGATAAATCTCGGGAGAACCGGATTTCTAAGCCAGGTGGAGCCGAAGGACCTCAAGAAAGCTCTGCAGCGGCTCCTTTTGGGAGACTTCGAAGTATCCCGGAGGATGAAGATCGAGATTTTCAGGGGCGGGGAGAAGGTGGGGTCAGGCCTAAACGAGGTTCTGATCCATGGGGAGAACCCGGGCAAGCTGTTCAGGGCCAACATCCAGATAGGTTCCAAGGTTAGCATGATACTTGAGGGCGACGGCATCCTGGTGTCCACCCCGACAGGCTCGACTGGCCACTGCGTCTCCGCAGGCGGACCTGTTGTCGATACGAGCCTAGAGCTAATGCTCGTTGTTCCAGTCTGTCCGATAAGGCCCATCAGGCCCATCGTCCTTCCGCCGGAGGAGGAGGTCACCGTTTCCTCGACGATGCGCTCAAGGATCGCCGTGGACGGCGAACAAGTCGGCGACGCCGAGCCCGGGGTCGAGATATCGGTGAAAAGAGCATCTGGCGCAGCCCTCTTTGCTACGCTCTCCGATTTTGATTTTTGGACGAAGGTTCGCCAGAGAATCGGGGGATAGATAGATCACGTCTAGAGTAGTTGTGTTGGACACGTCGTCTGTCATCAACGGGTACTTCCCAACGCCGTCTCCGCCACACTACACCACTCCGAGCGTTGTCGACGAATGCAAGGGACTCAGGGCCTCCGCATCGATAGCGGCTGCGCTCGACCTGCGGTACCTGAAGATCTCTGAGCCTGACAACAGAAGCCTGGAAAAGGTCGAAAGCCTGATGAACGAGATGGGCGCAGAGGTCTCCAAGACCGACAAGGAGGTCCTGGGGTTGGCGGTCACGCTGAAAGACTGCGGAAAAGACCCCGTTGTCCTTACCGACGACTACGGCCTACAGAACCTCGCCCGCGCCCTCGGGATCCGATACAGTTCGGTCTACACCAAGGGAATTAGAAGAGTCTATATCTGGAGGAGCGTTTGCGAAGGGTGCGGCAGGGAATTCTCAGAGCACAGGAAGCTTTGTCCCGTGTGCGGAGGAAGGGTTCGGAAGGTCCTCCTCAGGAAGGGGGCAAGGCTTACCCACGACTATTCTCGTCTTTGCTAGTACCGCCAGTGACTCTGATCCCGACGTAGATCGAGGTGAGAGCACCAACTATGACCATGAGCCAGTACGAGATGAACCTATCTACCAGCACAGCCGAGGCCGCGACATCCCTCTCAATCCCGAGGGCGATGAAAAGTCCACCCATCGTGACCTCGGTGATTCCGAGACCGCCTGGCAGAAGCGGGATGAAACCTGCGAAGACCGACCCGACCGCTACAACGTTTACGATCAGCGCCGACTGGTCAGAACCGAGGGAGAGAAGAACCAGTTTGATTCTGATTATCACCAGTACCCAGATCAGAAGCGATATGAGGAAGTTCGCAGCTAGCAGTCTCTTGTTCTTGGAGATGTTGGAAACGCCACGATAGAAACGTTCTAGCGCCTCCTCCAGCCGTTCCCTGACCTCCTCCACGGGCTTGAATCTGCGTATCAGCGGCGCAAGCCTGTCGAGGAGAAAGGTCACAATCCTCAAACCGGCAGTCTCACGAAGCAGGGCAGAGACCAAAACGGCCGTCAAGAACAGGGATGAGAGCAATCCTAGCAGGAGTAGGGCGAGGATGAATACGCTGCTGGTGATGTCAAGAACCATCAGGGAGACAAAGGTCAGTA
>CAYWSC010000211.1:0-4036 GCA_964460695.1 Hadarchaeota archaeon (SeqCode) | reverse complement strand
CATGGAGACCACCAGACGTTTCATGAGGGTGTACATGCCGCGGTCCAAGTCAACCCTAGTGTCGGACTTCGACCTGATCCTCATATCCGATGCCACCGTTGACAACTTTCCATCAAAGTACTTTCCATGGATGGTCTCAGCGGTCAGAGAAGACGGCCTTGGAATGCTAACGACCGGCGGATCTGCAATGTACGGCGGCAAGGGTATGTACCCGTCCTGGGACAAGGCCACGATAGCCGAAGTATTCTCGGTCACTTTTGAGCCGAATGATTTCTACGACGTAAGGGCCTTGGGAAAGCCGCCTATTCCGATAGTGCCGGTTGACAGGGACAATGAGTTCGTCTCCTCCCTCCCATGGAAGACTGCGCCGCCGATAAACTACCTCATCCACAGAGTTCAGGCAAGGCTGGGCGCAATCGTCCTCCTAGAGGCGGGTCTGCCCCAGAGATATCCACTCCTGGTCTACTGGGATGTCGGCGAGGGGAGATGCACGAACCTGATATTCGATTGGTACCCCTGGAGGATCGAGCCGTTTCAGGAGTGGAGTTATTACATCGACTTCGCGACGAACCTCATATACTTCTCGGCAGGCATCCGGGTCCCACAGGACCTTGAAACCGTCCACCGCTACAGATTTCTCCTCTCAACCTATCTAGATAAGAGGACCGTTCTTCTCTCGCTTCTGAACTTCGTGGAGAGCTTTGGTGCCAATACGAACGTCGTGGAGGCCGCCATAGCCAAGGTAGACGCCGAGTATGCCAAGGCCCAGCAACTCTACAGGGAGCAGAGATGGGACGAGGGGCTCCAACTCCTGAAGCAGGTCCACTCGTCTCTCTCCTCGCTCGAGCAGAAAGCAATAGTGTTGAAGCAAAGGGCGCTTTTCTGGATCTATCTCACTGAGTGGCTTGCCGTCACAGCTGTGCTGCTGCTCTCCGGATTCGTTCTTTGGACCCTCATGATAAGGAGAAGGCTCTACGGGGAGGTCAGGTCGACTAGGCTCAGGCAGGCTGACCAGGCCTAGATGGCTAACATCCGCCCATGCGGCGGGTGAGGTTCTACGGCCCAGATCCGCTGTCCAGACTCGTTTCTTCGGCAAGGGGGCAGCCTCGGCAGGCTTCGCGCTCCACCTGTCCCTGCCCCCTCTGCTTGGCTCGGTAGTTCTTTATCGCGTTTCTCAGCCCGTCTGCGGCTAGGTTCGAGCAGTGCATCTTGATAGGCGGGAGGCCGTCCAGCGCGTCGGCCACATCGTTTCGGGTTATCTTCTCGGCTTCCTCAAGCGTTTTTCCCTTTGCAAGCTCGGTTATCATACTGCTCGTCGCTATGGCCGCTGCGCATCCCATCGTCTTGAATCCTATGTCCACTATCCTGTTGTCACGCACCTTGATGTATATCTCCATGACGTCTCCGCAGACAGGGTTGCCTACCCTGCCCACCGCGTCGGCATCCGGGACCTCTCCCATGTTCCTAGGGTTCATGAAATGTTCCATCACCTTCTCACTGTACGGCATCTCATCACCTCACAAGTTGACCCTCTCGGGACCGTCCAGTCGACACGCTGAAGGCCGAAGCCCGGACGCCAGTGTCCCCGTCAGATGTTGCAGTTCAGATTTAGACAGAAGTCGCATTCGCCCAGCTCTGGGGCGATAGCCCTGTGCATGTCGCATATGAGCCTCGTCGAACGGACCTGCATGCAACACCTGCATATGGCTCTCATCACCTCTATCTCGCCTGGTCTCTTGGCGATGGTATCAGCAGCCTCCTTGACCAGCTTGTCGAACTCCTTTGACTTGAACGGATCCAGGTTGCGCTTGGTGGCTCTTTTCTCCGAGAGGTACTGGCTGATTGCCGCGGTCGTCACTCCGAGAGCCTCCGCGGCGTCCTTTTGGCTCATGTGATGATTCTCCACGAGTTCCTGGGCAATAGAGGCTCTTATCGTTGGAAGGACGGTCTTCACTATCATCTCACACGGGGTCTTCATCTTGGCACCGCCGTCGATCTCAATTCTGCTGTTAAAAATCTTGGCGCACTGATATTTCCGTCGGAGATGGGCCTTGGCGTGTCAAACATACCATCGCTGTCTATTAACGGTGTTATTTATAAATGCTGCCCGAGAGTCTAGGTCATGGCCTTGGCGGGCACGGCTAGGAGGGAGGTCTACCTCGACAATGCCTCGACCACACCCGTGCTTCCAGAGGTTGCCGAAGAGATGTATCCGTTCCTCAAGGAGAGGTACGGTAATCCGTCCAGCATTCACTCGAAGGGACGAGAAGCCGCCGATGCCGTAGAGGAGGCCAGGCAGAGAATCTCAAGGCTTATCGGGGCGGACGCATCGGAGGTAGTATTCACTAGCGGGGGGACCGAGGCCGACAATCTTGCGATCAAGGGTGTGGCCCTCGCCCAGAGGAAGGGCGGGAGGCATGTGATCACTACACGCATAGAGCACCACGCGGTTCTAGAGCCGTGCAAATTCCTCGAATCCGTCGGTTTTGACGTCACGTACCTTCCTGTCGACAAATATGGCACTGTGGATCCTGGGTCGGTGGAGGAGGCCATAAGAGAGGACACGGTCCTTGTGAGCGTGATGCATGCCAATAACGAGGTCGGAACCGTCGAACCGATACGCGAGATCGGAAAGATCACTAGGGAGAAGGGAGTTCTATTCCACACCGACGCGGTCCAGTCCTTTGGACACCTCGCGATTGACGTGGACCAGATGGGTGTTGACCTGGTCTCGGCCTCCTCGCACAAGCTCTACGGACCGAAGGGTGTAGGAGCCCTATACGTCTCGAAGGAGGTGAGTCTCATCCCTCTCATCCACGGCGGCGGACAAGAACGAGGACTCAGGGCATCGACGGAGAACGTGCCTGGCATAGTCGGCTTCGGAAAGGCGGCTGAGATTGCGATGAGGGAGATGGAGAAAAGGGAGCGCCGCGTCCTCCGCCTTCGCCGGCGGCTCTGTAGGCTGATACTGGACAGGATTGAGGACGCATATCTCGTGGGGCACCCGACGAGAAGACTCCCCGGAAACCTTAATCTTGTAGTAAGATACGTCGAGGGCGAGTCCATGGTTCTTGGGTTGGAGCGATATGGAGTTTTCGCTTCTACGGGATCTGCGTGCAGTTCGAGAGACCATGGGCCGTCCCACGTGCTGGACGCTCTTGGCGTTCCCAGACAGGACATCCACAGCTCAATACGCTTCTCCATAGGCGTACAAAATACCCGCGAAGAGATCGATTACGCGTACCGCTCGTTTGAAGAGACTGTTCAGGAGCTGAGGAAGCTCTCGCCCCTGTATCGATCGATAAGAAGTTCGAAGGTGAGCTAGTTGGGAAAGGTGTATGGAGACATAACCGAGACGATTGGAAACACACCCCTGGTGAGGCTAAACAGGGTTGCTAGAGGCTGTGCTGCTACTGTTCTTGCTAAACTCGAGTCGCGAAACCCGCTGGGATCGGTGAAGGACAGGATAGCTCTGAGCATGGTCCGGGAAGCCGAAAGGCAGGGAAAGATAGGACCCGACACGATTCTGATCGAGCCGACGAGCGGCAATACCGGAATCGGATTGGCCTTCGTTTGCGCCGCCAAGGGGTATCCACTGGTCCTCGTCATGCCAGAGACGATGAGCATAGAGCGTAGAAAGATACTCTCGGCTCTGGGTGCAACGATCATCCTATCGCCGGGGTCGAAGGGAATGTCGGGGGCCGTCGAGATGGCGGAGAAGATGGCGAAAGACGACTCTAGGATGCTTCTGCTGCAGCAGTTTGAGAACCCGGCAAACCCCAAGATTCACAGGGAGACGACGGCTGAGGAGATATGGAGGGACACTGATGGAGAGGTAGACGCCGTGGTCTGCGGCGTCGGAACCGGGGGGACAATAACCGGGCTGGCGGAGGTTTTGAAAGCTAGGAAGCCCTCCGTCAAGGCCGTTGCCGTCGAGCCATCTGAATCACCTGTTCTTTCGGGAGGCAAGCCAGATCCGCATAAGATCCAGGGGATCGGCGCGGGGTTCGTTCCAAAGATCCTGCGCACGGAGCTC
>CAYWSC010000210.1:0-4043 GCA_964460695.1 Hadarchaeota archaeon (SeqCode) | reverse complement strand
CGGAACTTGGCCGACCTGCTTTATCACGGTTAGGAAGACCCCTGTCGCGTTCCCGACGTCGTTCGCCCCGAAGGCATATGCAGAAAAGCACAGCGAGAAGATCAATAGCCCTGAGGTGAGCTGCTCGCTTCTGGGGAGCGCTGGGATGACCCTGGCCACTACCCTGTAGAGGACGAAAGCCAGCCCAGCCGACGCTAGGGGAGATGTGACCCAGCTTAGCCCGATCGCTCCGAAGACCCCCCACCTGACCCCGTCGAGGCCGTACACGACAAGTCCGTATCCGAGCACGCTGCCGACTATGGAATGCGTGGTCGAAACGGGCAGGCCCTTCCAAGTGCAGAATGTTATCCAGAGGCACGCAGAGAGCACGACTGTAAGCGATCCGAGCAGGGTTACGTTTCTCACGACCCCCGTCCCTATGGTCTTTATGACCATGAAGCCCTGGGCAAGGGCCCCTATGGCTACGAAGACGCAGAAGATAAGCAGTGCCTTCCTGAGGGAAAGAACACCGGATCCGACAGCGCAGTCAGTGGGGTTGGCTGCGTCGTTTGCCCCTAGGCACCAGGCCACGTAGAACGAGAGCCCGAGCCCTATGAGCAAGACCACTTGGTTGAGTGGGAGCATCGACCTATACCTAGACCCGCCGGTTCGGCCGCGTTATAAAACTTTCCGGGCCTCTCGAGGCCCAGCTCTCCCCAAGGACATCTGGATGTTGACCATCTTCACAGGGCCAAGCAGCCCTGTAAAAAGCGAGACTCGAAGGGACCTCAGCACTTCCTAGCCCTCTCGAAGAGGCTGAGCATGATCTCGTGCTCCTTCTTCTTCCTCGTGAGGTACGCCTCGTCGATCACCTTCCTCGCCTTCTCACGCCTTCCCAGACGCATCAGCTCGTCCACATACTCCCTCTGGACTGCGTCGAGTAGGCCGGTAACAGCGCCGTTTCCGTTCACGTTGGAGAGCTCTTTGGCCAGCCTTTTCGCCTCTTCCTTCTCACCCAGGTCTTCTAGCGCCCGAATGTAGGCCCTGTCTAGGGGCCTTAGACCCGTCTCGTCCACCTTTGTCTTTCTCTCGTAGGCTAAGTCCAGGAACTCCTCGGCCTCTCTCTCCTTGCCCTCCTTGAGGAGCTTCTCAAAGACAGCCCTCTCCTCCTCGGTGAAGAGCCTGTTCATCTGGGACTTCCTCGACTTGTAGAGCTCTTCGAGCTTTTTCCTAGCGTCCTCTCTGTACCCCAGCTTCAGCAGAGCCTCTAGGTAATCCCTGTCTAGAGGACTCATTAGGACGCCGTCATTTCCTAGGGCAGGATCATCGGCCACCATTCTATCACGAAGTAGGAGAAGGCGTCCACGATAGGACGTCCCTGGATATAAATATAACGCACACATTTGCAAATATTTGTGAAAAACTCGGATCTTGTTCTACGAATTGCGCCATTGCATCGTATTTGTTCAAGGGCCTTTGGCTATCCGTCTCGAAATGGGATGGCCGAAGCAAAGCAAGCTTTAAGAGAGATGTTGGCCCCAAGCCCCACGGAGGATAGTCGTTGAAGCCCTTGGCGGTTATGGGTGGGCCCAAGGTTCGGGAGACCCCGCTCCCCACGAGACGCGATATTGGAGCAGAGGAGCTGAAGGAACTTGTCGACGTGATCTGGTCGCAGCGCCTGAACAGGGTTGGAGGAGAGAAGGTAGACAGTTTCGAACATGAGTTTGCCCATACATACGGCGTCAAGCACGCCGTTGCATCCACATCGGGCACCGCTGCGATACACGTTGCTCTAGGCGCGATAAACCCGGATCCCGGATCGGAGATCATAACGGGGGCGATCTCGGATATCGGGACAATCATCCCGATACTCTTTCAGAACTGCATCCCTGTATTCGCCGATCTGGATCCAGAGACCTACTCTCTCGACCCCGACGATGTGGAGAAGAAGATAACTTCAAAGACCAGAGCCGTCATCGCCATACACCTCTTCGGGCTGATCGGGAACATAGAGGAGCTCAGGGCGATATGCGACGAGCACGACGTATACCTGATAGAGGATGCTTGTCAGGCTCACCTGGCCGAGAGGAACGGGAAGCTCGCCGGAACCTTCGGACACCTCGGGGCCTTCAGCCTCCAGCAGTCGAAACAGATTACCTGCGGTGACGGCGGGGTTACTATAACGGATGACGATGACCTTGCTAGGCGGGCGCGACTCTTCGCCGACAAGGCATGGCCCAGGGAAGGCGGATGGAGCGAGAGGGGCTACCTCTTCCTAGCCCAGAACTACAGGATGACAGAGCTCCAGGGAGCTGTGGCCCTTGCGCAGGTCAGGAAGGCCAAGGAGATAGTTGAAAGGAAGAGGCAGGCTGGAAACAGGCTGACCGAGCTTATAAGGGGGATCCCCGGTGTCAACCCGCCGACTATCCCCGAAAAATGCAAGCACTCGTTTTGGCTCTACCCGCTGACCATAGACCGAGACATACTTGGCATCGGGCCCGAAGATTTCTCGAAAGCCGTCAGCGCGGAGGGCATACCGTGCTCCCACGGATACATACAGAAGCCACTCTACCTATTCCCCATTCTTAGGGACAAGAACACCTATGGAAGCTCCCACTGCCCCTTCAGCTGTCCCCTCTACGGAAAGGACGTGGAGTACCGAGAGGGCCTATGCCCCACCACCGAGAGGATCTTGAAAGAGATAATTACCCTGCCCATCACCGACTCGTTCACCTCGCAAGACGTAGAAGACATGGCGACGGCAATCTCGAAGGTGGCTGAGTACTACGCAGGTAGAAGAAGCCAGCAGTAGGATCATAGACTGCTACACCCTCTTCGGCTCATCTCCAACCTCAGACCTCAATCTCACCCCCTCGGACCTCCTCTCCAAACTAGAGCCGATGGGAGTGGAAAGGGTCGTCTCCCTCTCCCTTCTCGGAGTCTACTATGACTGGAGTGAGGGAAACAGGGAGACGATTGAGGAGAGCCGAAGAGAGCGGAGGATAATCCCCGCGGCAACAATAGACCCGAGGAGATACTACGGCGGGCGCAGGGAGGAGGCGAGGCTCGACGGCTTCTTTGCGATCAGGCTCTTCCCCGACATCCAGGGCTGGCCCATAGACTATGCGCCTTTCCGCCTCATCGTAAAGCTGGCCGGAGAGACAGGCCTCCCACTAATCATGCCGGCCGCGACTCCTGGAGCGGCAACACAGATAGCGAGGAACGCCGATGCCTACAAGGCCCAGACCCTTCTCTGCTCTGTAAACTACTCGACCCTCTCTGAGGCCCTCGTCTTGATGCGGGAGAACGACAATATCCACATCTGCACCGATATGTTGAACACTCCGGACGGCGTCGAACTCGTTGTCGAGGAGTTTGGGCCGGAAAGACTCGTCTTCGGGTCCGGTTTCCCCAAGACTTACTTCTCGGGCCCACTGCTCTCTGTCGAGAGGGCCTCGATTCCGCGATCCGCGAAGAGGAAGATTCTGCGCGAGAACATTCTTCGAATGGTGGGGCTACGATGATAGTCGACCTTCACGCCCACTTTGGAAGGTGGTTCTTCCCCACATTCGCCGACGACCCTCGGGCAGTCTCCCGCCTCTGCGACACGTTCGGGATCGAGAAAGCAGTGTTCTCCTCCTCCCTAGCCATAACGTACAAGATGGAGACGGGAAACAGGGAGCTGGCACGTTTTCTCACCTATGACCCTCGGTTCTATGGCTACATCTACGTCAACCCTTCCAGGCCGCAGGACTCGAAGAGGGAGATCCACACCTACATCCAATCCAGCAGGTTCGTAGGTGTGAAGCTCCATCCATCGTACTCCTCCGCACCTGCAGACTCTCCCCAGACTGTTCGCCTCCTGGAGGCCCTCCCAGAAGGCAAGCTGGTGCTGGTGCACACGTGGGGAGTGGACGGAGTCGGCCAGACCTGCCGCCTTGCATCCAAGCTGCCGCAGCACAGGTTCATAATGGGCCACATGGGAGGGACGTCCGAGAGTGGCTGGCGCGCCGCCATCAAGGAGTCGCAGGGCCTGCCAAATGTCTGGCTTGAGATCTGCGGCA
>CAYWSC010000209.1:0-4053 GCA_964460695.1 Hadarchaeota archaeon (SeqCode) | reverse complement strand
TCGCGCCGAGCTTGAACAATTCAGGAACGCGCTCTCGGCTCCAACTCCGACTGACGCAATCGAAACTGGAAGGGATATAGTCGAGGCTTTGGCACCCGTACTGAGTGATGACGTGCTCTTTCTAGTGGACGGAGGCAACATTGGACAGTGGGCTCATATGTTGCTGGCTGATCGCTATCCGAGCAACTGGCTGACGTGCGGCCCCAGTGCTGTAGTCGGCTGGGGATTGGGCGGGGCAATGGGCGCCAAGATGGCCTTTCCAGAACAGTCGGTGCTGCTTCTCTCAGGCGACGGGGCCTTTGGATTCAACATTATCGAGGTTGAGAGCGCGGTGAGGCATGGAATCCCGTTTGTGGCGGTGGTCGCGAACGATAGGGCATGGGGGATAGTGGTTTGTGGCCAGAGAGAGGAATGGCAGGGAGGCACGGTCGCAAGCGAGCTTGGAGAGATAAGGTTTGACGAGGTTGCGAAGTCACTTGGCGCGGAGGGATACAGAGTTGCGACGAAGAGGGAGCTGCACGACCGCGTCGTCGATGGCTTCGAATCTAGGGGTCCAGTGATAATAGACGTCCCGGTCAGAACGTTCTCCCCGAGCGAAGCTAGGCTGGAGAAACGGTCCCCTTCCGACTCGTGAGCCTGCCGCAGACGTCACATTGGTTGGGTTTCTATGCCAAGCAGTTGGCAGGACCGTTCAAGGTCTCGCCGTAGGTCACCGTATAGTAGGAGCTGGTGAAATCCTTTTACGTCACGGACGTCGTTCACCTCGTCCATCGCCACTAGCACTGATGTCCTGCACCCGCCGGCAGGAGGCGTGTCGATGTTTCCAACGACAGTTCCACTTCCAACGATCATTCGCTCTGGGCCTTGGAACTTGGCTAGGGTGATTTTTTGCCCTTCTCGCCACCTTACCTGGACTGAAACTCCGATGCCGGACTCGGAGTGGCTCCGGAGCACGAACTTCTCTCGCGGGGACTGATAAGCGGCAAGTCTGGTGGGCGATGTGCAGTGGGCAGCCACGAGCAAGTTGCGGACAGTCTCGGGAACCGGATCGTTCATGAAGCACGGCTTTCCGTAGAGGTGCTTGACTAGGATCATGGTGAGGAGGGCATCGATATCGGCCTCGCAGGCTGCTGGGATCGCCTCGTCGTTGAGCTTTGAGAAGGCCAGACATGGAGTCATGTCGATCATCCTAGATCCGACGAGGCCTAGGCAATCCATAGTTATGGCCGATGCCGCGTATCTATCGATCAGGGCCTTGCAGGCAACGTACATTCTCCCCGCCTTGAAGATGTCCTCTTTGTCTGGCTCAACTATCGAGGATGCCGATTGCACATATTCCTCTACGAATGAATCGACCTCGGGGCCACCCTCCACGGCCTCGTAGGCCCGTACGACCTCGTCCCTGGGAAGCGTGAGAACAGTGATTCCCAGTCCTTTGATCTTCTCCTCCTTCGGTCCTTCCGAATCTCCCTTGAAGACGAGGATCTTCTCCTTGGAGAGTTTGACTTTGGCGTCTATGACACTCAGAGCCCTTGCGACCTGGTCCATTTCGAGGGATGAAATAACCCAGGCTCCCTTCCTCCTAGATCTTTCCACCAGATGCCCAGTGAAGGCGGTGCCTATAGGCGCAAATACGACGGTCGGCAGCCCGAGCTTGAAGATCTCGTCGACCATGTCCCATGCATTCATAGTGAGCAAGATGAGCAAGACGCCGTCGGGTGGCGACGAGCTGATCTCCGAGACGAAGTCCTCTAGGTCGTCGCGATCCACTATGGGATGGAAGAACTCGACGTCGACCCCGACGGACCGGCCTAGCTCGTCTGCTTTCTTGGAATACTCTCTTTCGTACCTGTCAGCCGGGAATGCGGCTCCCGGCCAGCCCATCCAGTACGATTTCTGCCTCAGGACAGCGGCCTTGACCAAGGTCAAATAGATCTCCCCTTTGCACGCCGCTGTTGCCTTTATAACTGATCCTTTTCAGGGTTTGGCGAGCCGCACCTGGCTACAGTTCCGTACTTTGCTGGATGTCAACGCCAGGACGAGGGGAGATCGCAAAAACTTTATATGACGACCACCGGTTTGGCTGCATGCCAATAGATGGATATGTGGAGTACCAGCGGAGAGAGTACTGCAAGGACGTGAAGTGCCCCAGGCAACTTGAGCTCGAGAAGCACGCCGAGGGTTCACCCGCCTACGAGGCAGTAAGAAAGCGGTGTAGGGATGACTGTCTACACACCACCTACGAGTTCCATCATTGGCTAATAGAAAAGGGATACCTGATAGTTAGGCCGAGAAAGTAGTGGAGGAAGAGAGATGGACTGGGGGATGGAGAACAGGTTGAAAAGGATCATCAAGCCGAAGACAGGCCGGACGGTGATGCTTGCCGTCGATCACGGCTACTTCTTGGGACCGACGACGCGTCTTGAGGTTCCCAGGAAGACGATAACACCGTTGCTCCCATACGCCGACGCCGTGATGTTGACGAGAGGAGTGCTGAGAACCTCGATCGACCCTGGGACCGAAACGCCAGTGGTTCTCAGGATATCGGGCGGGACCAGCATACTCAAGGAACTCTCGAACGAGGGGGTCACAACCTCCCTTAAGGAGGCTGTGAGGCTGAACGCGTCGGCTGTGGCTTTGTCCATTTTCGTAGGTGCCGAGTACGAAAGGCAGACTCTCCTGAACCTCGCCAGGGTAGTGGACGAGGCCCAGGAGTACCAGATGCCCGTCCTGGCCGTCACCGCGGTTGGAAAGGAAATGGCAAGGGACGCTAGATACCTGGCCCTGTGCTGCAGGATTGCG
Source organism: Hadarchaeota archaeon (SeqCode) (assembly GCA_964460695.1). Lineage (GTDB taxonomy): Archaea > CAYQAE01 > CAYQAE01 > CAYVLA01 > CAYVLA01 > CAYWSC01. Next base: position 1,251 of record CAYWSC010000209.1, on the reverse strand, counting down.
GCCGAACTCGGGGCCAACTTCGTCAAGACCTATTACTGCGAAGGCTTCACTAAGGTCGTCGAGGGATGCCCGGTTCCAATCGTGATCGCAGGCGGGAAGAAGACAGACGAGCTCGCCGCGCTCCAGTTGGCCGCAAATGCTGTAAGCGAGGGTGCTGTGGGCGTTGACATGGGCCGGAACATATGGCAGAGCGACTATCCCGTGCCAATGATCAGAGCGGTTCGCGCTGTGGTTCAAGAGAACTATACCCCTGAAGAGGCGTTTGACCTATTCAACAGGCTGAAAGAGGGAAAGGAAGAGTAGACAGATGCGCGTCGCAATGTACTACTCTAATAGCGACGTCCGCCTAGAGGAGCTTCCCATTCCGGAGATTGGGCCTGGAGAGATCCTCGTCAAGGTGATGGCCTGCGGGATATGTGGAAGCGACGTGTTAGAGTGGTACCGCATAAAGACTGCTCCCCGGGTTCTGGGCCACGAGATCGGAGGCGTCGTCGAGGAGGTAGGTGAAGGCGTAGATGCTTTCAAGGAGGGGGATAGGGTCTTTGTCTCTCACCACGTCCCCTGCAACACGTGTCGCTACTGCCTAAAGGGTCATCATACGGCCTGTGATACCCTGCACCATACAAACTTCGATCCTGGCGGCTTCGCAGAGTACGTGAGAGTCCCGGCGCTGAACGTTGACAGGGGAACCTTCCTTTTGCCGGAGGAGATGTCCTTCGAGGACAGCGTATTTGTGGAGCCCCTCGCCTGTGTCGTCAGGGGGCAGAGGCTGTCCGGAATCCAGCCTGGAGACACGGTGCTGGTGCTGGGGAGCGGGATAGCCGGCATACTGCACATACAGATGGCCAGGATCGCCGGTGCAGCTAGGATAATCGCCACGGACATTCACCCCTTCCGGATCGATGCGGCGAGGCGATTTGGGGCAGACCTTTCGCTTTCTGGCCAAGAGAACGTCGCTGAGAGGCTAAGACAGTTCAACAACGGCGCGCTAGCCGACAGGGTTATCCTATGTACCGGGGCCAAGCCGGCTATCTCCCAGGCGCTCTCCTGTGTAGAGAGAGGAGGAACGCTTCTTTTCTTCGCAGTTCCCCCACCCGGAGAGGACGTGCCAATGCCCATGGGCAGGTTCTGGAGGGACGAGGTGACGGTGAGAACGTCATACGCGGCTGCCCCCTCCGACATCGCTGTCTCGATTGAGCTGATTCGGAGCCAGCGTGTCGATACAAGAGGAATGATAACGCACAGGCTGCC